>JAGBGT010000002.1 GCA_017935865.1 Ruminococcus sp.
CTCTCTTGCAGGGCGTTCCCTCTTTCAAAAAAGTCCACTGGACTGTTTTGAAATTAACCCTTTGCGGAGCGCCTGAAGGCATCGTCGACCTGCGGTCGACCTTGGGGCGCTGCCCCAAACCCTGCCAGAGGCGCTGCCTCTGGACTCTGCCAAAGGGACATTGTCCCTTTGGAAACCCGATGTTTATTGTTTCACTATGAAATTTTGCGCTTCGTCATCGCTGAGAAATTCCGAGAGATCATCAGTCTCATTCTTCTCTTCGTCAGACGTATCATCTGATTCCGGTTCAACGTTGATTTCCTCAATGATCTCGATAATAACGTCATCGCCGATCATTTCCTCATCACCGGGAATGTCCTCCTCCGCCGGAACGGTTGACGGGCAAAGCCTGAATATCCTCCAGCCGGTCTTTTCCGCCAGCTTGTCGTAAACCGTACAGATCCCGTAGCCGGCAAAACCGATCATCATTATGAAATACGGCATGGCATACTGGGATTTTGCTTCCGCAAGCAGATGGTACAGCATACCGCCGAGAATAATGAGAGGCAGCATAATGCTGAGAAAATTCTTGTTTTTCAGGCAGGCAAAAAGTCCGGCAAGGCACGCGGCAAATATAAGCTGGGAGTATATGTCCATATACCGCTTTGTCTTAGCAGTTCCGTCGCCGCAGACCCAGTTTGCTATTTTTCCGCGCTGGTCATAGAGCGAGCGCACCTGATTGTTCCATATACTCTGGTAGGAGGTCTCGTTCCACTGTGACATGAATTTCCTGTAGAAGAAATTGTGGCTATAGTTAGGATGTTCTCTGAAATAGTTCCAACGCTCTTTTATACCATCGACTGCTATTTCGTGAGTCTCCTCCGGATCATAGTTATGCCATTCGTAAGAGTATACTGTATACCCCGGCTCATACCATCCAGGCGCATTTGAGGCTTCGCGGAGTCCCATGTTGAACCAGGCGGAAAATGGAATCGGCTTTCCCAGATCAACGCCGGCACGCTTTTCATAGTGGCTCTTCACCAGCGGATTTATGCTCAGGCACAAAGCGATCGTTGCCGCCATGAAAATAATGTCACTTATGAATTTTTTCCGCTTGAACATAGCCACGAAAGTGACAGCCATAACAGCGACCAGGATAATATAGTTATTTGTTTTTATCATTGCCGATACAGCCAGGCATACCGCCGAGAACATTCCATAGAGCACTGCAAGGGCAGGCTTTCTGTTTTGCAGATACAGCACCAGGAAGAGGACTGAATAAATGCCGAAAGTCATACCCGGGATGATGCCGTAGAGAAACGAGCAGAAGATAAGCGGCTGAGCTGCGAATAAAATGAGGAAGAAAGTAATATGACGTACACGCTGATCTTTAAAAATGCGGCTGTTTATGAAAATGAGAGCGCCGTATGAGGCTGCCAGCAGAACAACATTGAGCGCCTCGAGAAACAGCAGATTTTTGATCTCCATAAATTTCATGGCGATGCGAATTATCGTTTCATTGAAGAAAACGTAGCCGAGCTGGAATGAATAATCGCGGAAATATCTACCGTCAAAGATGCCGAAGAAGTCGTGGGCGAAATCCTGCGCCGCTATAGTTACCCAGTAGGAATCTTCCGTCGGCGCTGAACATGAAGAATATACCCAGACACATCCAAGAACGATGGTCCAGACAACCGCCGCGGCGATCTCAGCCCATATCGGAAGCTTTTTCAGCAGCGGCATGGCAAGAAAACAGACCATGGCGCATACGATAAGCCATATTATGTTGCCGACAATGTTGTCATAGTAATAGACGACAGCTTCGATCTGTTCGCGGATGCGCCAGACTACGGAATCCGATGCGCTTTCCGGAGCGACAATCTCCATGCCGGTGGTGGAGAAAATACTGCCCACAGATAAAACACCCATAAAAACTATCATGAGAACGCTTACAATTACTCTGCCGAAGGACATGAATCCGTTGTCCCTGCCGAGAATGGGCGTTTTTGTTTTGTTTTTTGCCATAAGTTTTGACTCCTAAGAAAAAATTACGACGATTCCCTGGATTTTTCGGGAATCCGTCCTGCAAATTAAGTATAACACGTTGATCGGCTTTTGTCAATCGGAAAAAAGATTTATTTTTTCTCTTGACAGGGCGTTTTTTTTCGTGTATAATAATATTGTGTTAAAAGCGTTGACGAAGAGGAGTAGCTGTTCAGTTGATTTCAGAGAGCTGCCGTGTGGTGCGAGGCAGTATGAGACCCGCAGTGAAGTAGCTTCCGAGCTGCACGGGCGAAGGCGTATGCTGTGTAGTCCGTGACGTGTTCTCACGTTACAGAGAATGAGAGTGCGGCGTATTTCGCCGAAATCAGGTGGTAACACGGACAATCTGTTCGCCCTGAGCCTATGCGGTTCGGGGCGATTTTTTTACCCCGGAAATCTTGAAAAAAGGAGTTTTTTAAATGGCAAAAGAACTGGCTAAGTCCTACGATCCCAAAGATTTTGAGGACAGGATCTACGCGGCATGGAACGAAAAGGGATGCTTCCGTGCCGAGGTTGACCCCAAAAAGACACCCTACACAATTGTAATTCCTCCTCCGAACATTACCGGACAACTGCACATGGGTCACGCCCTTGACGAGACCCTCCAGGATATCCTTATACGCTGGAAGAGAATGAGCGGTTATTCCGCGCTGTGGCTTCCCGGAACAGACCATGCGGCTATTGCAACAGAGGCTAAGATAGTCGAGGCAATGCGCAAAGAGGGCGTAACAAAGGAGGACCTCGGACGGGAGGGCTTCATGGAGCGCGCCTGGGAGTGGAAAAAGCAGTACGGCGGACGTATCGTTGAGCAGTTAAAAAAACTTGGCTCTTCCTGCGACTGGTCCCGCGAGCGTTTTACAATGGACGAGGGCTGCTCGAAAGCGGTAAAGGAGGTTTTCGTCAAGTATTACGAAAAAGGGCTGATCTACCGCGGCGAGCGTATAATCAACTGGTGTCCGAAATGTAAGACATCCCTTTCCGATGCCGAGGTAACATACGAAGATCAGGCAGGTCATTTCTGGCATCTCAGATACAAGATAAAGGACAGCGACAGCTATCTTGAGCTGGCTACGACGCGTCCGGAAACTCTCCTGGGCGATACGGCAGTAGCGGTCAATCCAAAGGATGAGCGGTACAAGGATTTAGTGGGAAAGACGGTAATTCTGCCGATCGTTCACCGCGAGATACCAATTGTCGCCGACGACTACGTTGAAATGGATTTCGGAACAGGCGTTGTTAAGATAACTCCTGCCCATGACCCCAACGACTTTGAGGTGGGACTCCGCCATAACCTGCCGGTAATTAACGTTATGAATGACGATGCAACTATCACCGACGATTATCCCAGGTATGCCGGCATGGACAGATACGAGGCGAGAAAGGCTATCGTAGCCGATCTTGAAGCCGAGGGCGCGCTGGTGAAGATCGAGGACTACAGCCACAATGTAGGCACTTGCTACCGTTGCGGAACAACTGTTGAGCCGAAAGTCTCAACACAGTGGTTCGTAAAGATGAAGCCTCTTGCCCAGCCTGCTATCGACGCCGTAAAGAACGGCGATACCAGGTTCGTTCCCGAGCGTTTTGACAAGATCTATTTCCACTGGCTGGACAATATCCGCGACTGGTGCATCAGCCGTCAGATCTGGTGGGGACATCAGATCCCTGCGTTCTACTGCGACCAGTGCGGCGAAATGGTCGTAACCAAGGAGGACAGCGCGATATGCCCCAAGTGCGGAAAGCCGATGAGACAAGACCCCGACACGCTGGATACATGGTTCAGCTCTGCCCTCTGGCCTTTCTCCACACTGGGATTCCCGGATAAGACAAAAGATCTTGATTATTTCTATCCTACGAATACCCTTGTTACAGGATATGACATTATCTTCTTCTGGGTCATCAGAATGATGTTCAGCGGACTGGAAAACATGGGCAAAGTTCCATTTGATACGGTGCTCATTCACGGTCTCGTCCGCGACTCTCAGGGACGCAAAATGTCCAAATCCCTCGGCAACGGCATTGATCCGCTGGAGGTAATAAACGAGTACGGCGCTGATGCACTGAGATTTATGCTTGCAACAGGAAATTCTCCCGGAAACGATATGCGCTACATCGACGACAAGGTCAAGGCAGCCCGTAACTTTGCAAACAAGCTCTGGAACGCTTCACGCTTTATCATGATGAATCTTCCCGAGGACTTCGAGTTCACCGGACTTCCGGAGAAGCTGGAGCTGGAGGACAAGTGGCTGATAAATAAGTTCAATAAGCTTGCCCGGGAGGTCAATGAAAACCTGGAAAAATACGAGCTTGGTGTGGCGTCGCAGAAGATCTACGACTTTATCTGGGATATTTACTGCGACTGGTATATCGAGCTTACAAAGCCCAGAATACAGGCTGGCGGCGAGGCAAAGGCAACAGCTCAGGCAGTCCTTGTATGGGCGATGCAGGGTATGCTGAAGCTGCTGCATCCCTTTATGCCGTTCATTACCGAGGAGATCTGGCAGGTTCTCAACAATGAAAAGTCCATGATAATCCTGGAGACATATCCCACATATGACAGCTCCATTGATTTTTCCGCCGAGGAGAAGTCCTTTGAGAAGATAATTTCTGCTGTAAAGGCGGTCAGAAATACGCGTACAGAGATGAATGTTCCTCCGTCAGTCAAGGCAAAGCTCATTATAGAAACTGACGAGCCGGAGCTTTATCTGGCAGCCTCGGCATTTTTCGAGAAGCTTGCCTCTGCGTCCTCTGTCGAGGCAGGAGCGGCTGTTGAGCATGAAAACTGCGCCAATGCCGTAACGGATGCCGCAAGAATATTCATTCCTATGGACGAGCTTGTTGACAAGGAAAAGGAAATTGCACGTCTTGAAAAAGAAAGGGCAAAGGTTCAGAAGGATATTGATTTCCTCAGCGGAAAGCTTAATAATCAGGGATTTATCGCAAAGGCTCCGGAAAAGCTCATTGAGGCTGAAAAGGCAAAGCTTGCGGCTGCCGAGGAAAAAATGACAAAGATCATGCAGTCCCTGGAGGCGTTCAGCCGCTGATCATGGGAACAAGTTATCAGAGCATCCGGTTTACGGGTGGTTCTGATGATCCTGTTCTCTGCGGACAAGGAGAAAATCAAAATGATAAAACATATTGTAATGTTCAAGCTCAAGGCCACCGAGGACATGACTGAATATGAAAATGCACTCGAGGCAAAAAAGAGGTTTGAAAAGGTCATAGACGGCGTAGACGCGCTGAAAAAGGGAGAGCTGGCAATTAATTCCCCGGACGCTCCTGATAACAATTATACTATTGCTCTTATCTGTGAATTTGATGACATTGACGGGCTCAACGCCTATCAGGAACATCCAATTCATAAGGCATTCGGCGCTTTTATCGCAGGGATAAAAACTGCCAGAGCCTGCATTGACTATGAGCTTTAAGGAGTAAAAATGATTGATGTAAAAGGAAAATGGGCGCTTATCACAGGGGCAAGCAGAGGTCTTGGACGCCTTGCCGCAGTTAAAATAGCGGAGCAGGGCTGCAATCTCATCCTCCATAGCAGAGACGCGTCTCACTGCCGGGGGGTGCTGGAGGAGATATGTGCCCTCGGCGCGGAGGCATATGCCGTTCAGGCTGAACTTTCGGATATGGCGCAGATCAGGAAAATGCTTGCCGAAATCGACGAAAAAGGCACGCAGGTGGACATTATTCTCAATAATGCCGGCTTACAGGTAGCATACAGGACGGAGTTCCTGAACACACCGCCGGAGGACTACGAAACCAGCTTCGCGGTCAATACAATTGCTCCTATGATGATCTGCTATCACTTCGTTGACGGCATGGCAAAGCGCGGATTCGGACGTATCGTCAATACCACCAGCGGCATAGATCTTGAACCACAGCAAGCAGGCTACTCCGCCAGTAAAGCCGCCCTGGACAAGGTCACACGGGATCTTGGCTCGGTGTACAACGGAACAAATGTTATTATTAGTCTTGCAGACCCCGGATGGTGCAGAACGGAGTTGGGCGGCGCTCATGCTCCGAATTCGCCGGAGAGCGCGCTGCCCGGAATACTGGTCGGCGCTTTTGTAAACGACCGCAAGTCCGGCAGACTTTTTTCGGCACAGGAGTTCTGCGGCATGAGCATTGAAGCAGCCGTAGAAAAGGCAGAGTCCCAGGCTGCACCATATAAAAATGAATATTGACGAAACAATGAGCTTTATCGGCTCTTTCAGCAAGTCGGGAAAGCCGGTCAGGGACTTGTCCCGGGCGGAGGAGCTGATGAGGCGTATCGGAAATCCGGAAAAACAGCTAAAATTCGTTCATATTGCAGGAACGAACGGAAAAGGCTCAACGGTGGAGTACATCTCCAACGCCCTGATCTTGTCCGGCTACAGGACAGGTCAGTTCACATCGCCGTTTATACGGCGGTACAACGACAGGATACGCATAAACGGCGCGGAAATTGATGACGCTTCGCTGTGTGAGATCGCGGATATCGTGCGGCAAAAGGCGGATTCACCTGACTATTCCCAGTTTGAGATCACAATGGCGATCGCGCTGCTCTGGTTTCTGCGTGAAAAATGTGACGTGGTGGTGTTCGAGTGCGGGATCGGCGGAGCGCTGGACTGTACGAATATAATTCCGCCGCCGCTCTTGGCGGTGATCACTTCGATCTCCCTTGATCATACGGCTATTTTAGGCGATACTGTCGAAGAAATCGCTAAGCAGAAAGCCGGCATCATCAAAAAAGGCTCAGTAACCGTTTTGTCGGCGGACAATAACAAAAGCCTCTCAAAAATAATAAGGAAAACCGCGGAAAGAAAGGGGAGCTTCTTCGTTCAGCCGGTTCAGAGCTGCATAAAGATCTGCGACACGCTTTCGACTACTCATTTTTCATATAAGCAGTCATTCAGAACACACAGGTACAGACTCTCAATGGCAGGCGTATGTCAGGTTTACAACGCCGTGACCGCGATAGAGGCTTGCTTCTGGCTGAAAACGCGCTATGGCTTTGGAATATCCCAGAAACACATTGAAAGAGCTGTCGAGACGACCGCTATAAAGTGTAGAATGCAGTACATTTATAGTGCGGATATGCCCACTGTTCTCGTGGATGGGGGGCATAATCCTGCCGGCATTAATAACCTCGCGTTGGAGCTTGCAGGCTGGAAAGAAATCGGAAAAAAGTTGTATATCATTATGGGAATGGTTGACACCAAGGATTTTGAGTATGGCGTGTCCAGAATATCGGCATTAGCTGAAAAAATGTTTTGTGTAGACGATTTCGCGGCTAATTCGGTAGCTGCCGGGAGGATAGCTGAAATTGCAGAAGATCATACAGAGGCTGAAATATGCGGCTCACTTACGGAGGCTGTTGAAAACGCCGAATCTCTTGCGGCGGAAAATAACGGCTTGATCGTTGTCTGCGGTTCGCTTTATCTTGCCAGTAAATATCTGAACGATTGCGATAATCAATAAAAACATCAGGATTATTTTGGCGAAAATTGTAACGATATACAAAGATTCGGCGGAATATAATTTTAGCTGAATAAAGTCTTGCAAAAATTTGCCAATAGTGATATAATTCTTTTATAAACTGCTTTAGCAGAATTTTTTAAAGGAGGTTTTTTAACAATGGCGTTAAAAAATCAGTATCTTATCGATCTTTTGGAAACAGTTAAGAAGAGAAATCAGGGTGAGCCTGAGTTCATCCAGGCAGTAACAGAGGTTCTCGAGACTCTCGAGCCTGTTGCTGAGAAGAGACAGGATCTCATTGATGCAGGCGTGTTCGACAGAATCGTTGAGCCTGAGAGACAGATCATGTTCCGCGTTCCCTGGGTTGACGACAACGGCAAGGTACAGGTAAACAGAGGTTTCCGCGTACAGTTTAACTCCGCTATCGGACCTTACAAGGGCGGTATCAGACTCCACCCTTCAGTATATCTCGGAATCATCAAGTTCCTGGGCTTTGAGCAGGTATTCAAGAACAGCCTTACAACTCTGCCCATGGGCGGCGGCAAGGGCGGTTCCGACTTCGATCCCAAGGGCAAGTCGGACGGAGAGATCATGCGTTTCTGCCAGAGCTTCATGACAGAGCTTTGCAAGCACATCGGCGCTGATACAGACGTTCCTGCCGGCGATATCGGAACAGGCGCAAGAGAGATCGGCTTTATGTTCGGTCAGTATAAGAGACTGCGCAACGAGTTCACAGGCGTTCTCACAGGTAAGGGTCTTACTTACGGCGGTTCACTTGCAAGAACTGAGGCTACAGGCTACGGTCTCTGCTACTTCACAAATGAGATGCTCCAGGCTAACGGCAAGAGCTTCGAGGGTCAGACCGTTGTAATTTCCGGTTCAGGAAACGTGGCTATCTACGCTACACAGAAGGCTACACAGTACGGCGCAAAGGTCGTTGCCCTGTCTGACTCCAACGGCTACATCTACGATCCCGACGGAATCGAGCTTGAGCTTGTTAAGCAGATCAAGGAAGTTGAGCGTGGACGTATCAAGGAGTATGCTGAGAGAACATCTCATAAGAATGTAACATATACAGAGGGCTGCAAGGGCATCTGGACGATCAAGTGCGACATCGCTCTTCCCTGCGCTACACAGAACGAGATCGACGGCGAGTCCGCTGCTATTCTTGCAAAGAACGGATGCTACTGCGTTTCTGAGGGTGCTAATATGCCTTCAACTCCCGAGGCTATCGAGACATATCTGTCTAACGGTATGCTTTATGGTCCTGCTAAGGCTGCAAATGCCGGCGGTGTTGCTACATCCGGTCTTGAGATGAGCCAGAACAGCGAGAGACTTTCCTGGAGCTTCGAGAAGGTTGACGAGCAGCTTCACGACATCATGAAGTCTATCTTCAAGTCATGTGATGAGGCGGCTAAGGAGTACGGTATGCCCGGAAACTACATGGCTGGAGCAAATATTGCAGGCTTCCTGAAGGTTGCTGAGGCAATGAAGGCTCAGGGCTGCGTTTGATTTAAAGCTACATCAGGATAAAAATCATCCCCTCGATTTTCGGGGGGATTTTTTATTTGAAAAATTGTTGACGAGAAGATTTGTAAAATGGACTTGACAAAATCGGAAAAAAGTGGTATAGTTAATAAGTAGTGTACAATTGTACGCGTATCGCGGACGTTTTTGATACTGAACCCTTTATTTGAGGGGGAGTATGAGTAGGGTGACAGCTATGGAAAAAAAAACACAGCTTATTGTTGTAGACGCTAATATTTTGCCTGACGTTTTCACAAAAGTCCTTGAAGTCAAAAAAATCATGGCACGCAAGGATGAGAGAAGCTTCGCTTCCGCCTGTAAACGCATCGGGATCTCCAGAAGCGCCTATTATAAGTACAAGGACAGCGTTTTCTCTTATGAAGAGCTGTTCAATAGACGGATCGTCAATCTTTACCTGCTGCTCAGCGACAGCCCCGGTGTGCTTTCGAGCGTACTTGCGCATATACACAGTGTCAGCGCAAATATTCTGACGGTGAACCAGAGCGTTCCCATTGACGGCGTGGCAGCGGTGAATATCTCTCTGAGGCTCACATCCGAGTCAGCCGGAGAGCTTGATTCCCTTAATTCGATCTCGGAATTAGAGGGAGTTCTTGAAGTTAAAATTTTATCGGCGGAGTAATGCCGGTTGTTGGAGGTTTTTTATGTCAGTCAAATTTGCGGTTTTAGGTTACGGAGTCGTAGGTTCAGGTGTTGTGGAGCTTTTCTATAAGAACAAAAGGAGCATCGAAAAGCGTGCCGGAACAGAAATGGATATAAAGTATATTGTGGATATCCGCGACTTTCCGGATTCACCCTATGCGGACAAGTTTACCAAGAATTTCAGCGACGTTCTGAATGACCCGGAGGTTACTGTTGTCGCAGAGTGCATGGGCGGAGTTGAGCCGGCGTTCTCTTTCCTGAAAGCCGCTCTGGAAAAAGGAAAGAGCGCGGCAACGTCGAACAAGGAGCTTGTGGCTGAAAAAGGCGATATCCTTCTTGCTGCGGCAAAGGCAAACAACTGC
The DNA here is from genome assembly GCA_017935865.1 of Ruminococcus sp. GTDB lineage: Bacteria > Bacillota > Clostridia > Oscillospirales > Ruminococcaceae > Ruminococcus. Next base: position 10,035 of record JAGBGT010000002.1, read on the forward strand.
AATTTCTTCTTTGAGGCAAGCGTAGGCGGAGCTATTCCGATCATTCGTCCTCTGCACCGCTGTCTTGCTGCGAACGATATCGACAAGGTGGCAGGAATCCTCAACGGAACGACAAACTTTATTCTCACGAAGATGTACACTGAGGGTAGGAGTTTCGAGGACGCTCTCAAGCTTGCGCAGGAGCTTGGATATGCCGAGAAAGACCCCACCGCCGATGTGGAGGGTCACGACGCCTGCCGCAAGATCTGTATTATTTCCTCACTTGTTTTCGGCAAGCACGTTTATCCCAGACTCGTTTACACCAAGGGTATCTCAGACGTTAAGCTGTGCGACGTTGCCGCCGCGGACATCCTGGGCCACGGAGTCAAGCTTATAGCGTCAGTGAGACGGCTTGCTGATGGCAGGATCCTGCCTTGCGTTATGCCTATGCTCGTCTCCCACGACAACGTAATGGCTGGAGTAAATGATGTTTTCAATGCGGTCATGGTATACGGCGACGGCATTGACCAGGCAATGTTCTACGGCAGAGGTGCAGGCAAGCTCCCGACTGCAAGTGCGGTTCTTGGAGATGTTATCGAAGCCGCAAAGCACAGAGTAACGGTATTTTCACAGTCCTGGGACAGTGCCGATGACGACAGCTTCGTAGCTCCTGTGGAAGAGCTGAAAACGAAGTGGTATTTCCGTGTTCCGGAGGAAAATCAGCCTGCCGAGGGTGCATATTGTGATGAGAATGGCGCATCGTTTATCGGCGGCGAGATGACATTTGCAGAGGCACAGGCGGATGCTCAGAGACTTTCCGCAATGGCTTGTATTCCGGTTCTTGATTAAATTGGCATCGGAGTTCGGGGCAGCGTCCCAAGTCGGCGCAGCCGACAAAACCGGGTTTCCAAAGGGACAATGTCCCTCTGGCAGGGCTTGGGACGGAGTCCCAAATCGACCGCAGGTCGATAAACACCGGGTTTCAAAAGGAGCAATGCCCCTTTTGCAGAGTCCAGAGGCAGCGCCTCTGGCAGGGTTTGGGACAGAGTCCCATGTCGACCGGAGGTCGACTCAGCCTTTAGGCGCCCTGCAAGGGGTGAATCCGAAAACAGTCCGGTGGACTGTTTTTGGAGAGGGGACGCTCTGCAAGAGAGA
>JAGBGT010000030.1 GCA_017935865.1 Ruminococcus sp.
CGTCATCTGCTTGCGCTTTTTCCGTCATCTTGCACAAAAACTCCTTGACAGGCGTCAGCCTGCCTGCGTCGTTTTTATACAATCTGACGAAAAAATCGACTGCGCATCTGCCGCACAATCTTTGTGCGGTGTTGCCTAAAGGCAAGACAAAAGGAGATATGAAAATGAATATGAAGAAAACAGCGGCTATTCTGGCGGCAATGACTGTTATTGCAGCGGCGGCATTTTCCTGCGGCAAGGAGGAGGCTGACACAGAAAAGCCTGATCTTCCGGAGCTTCCCGGTGTTACAACGTCTGCGGAGGAGGATGCCACAGAGAATGTAACTACTGAGGCTGCCACGTCTGCAAAGACGGAAAAGCCTACTGAGAAAGCAACAGAGGCTGCACAGCCTGAGACCGCCACAGAGGCGGAGACGACAGATCAGCCGTCGGATGAGCCTGTTGACGAGCCGGATCAGCCCTCCGATAAGCCTGCACCTGAGCCGGACCAGCCCTCCGATGAGCCTTCACCTGAGCCGGATCAGCCCTCGGTAAGCGGCATCTCCCTGGATTACGGAGTTCTGGACAGGACTTTTTCCGATTTCACCTCGGTTTACGGCGAACCGCAAAGCTCCGAGGTCGTTCAGGGCTGCCTTTCCAACGGCGCTGACCAGAAGATATGCTACTATGACGGAATGACTGTTTACTGCTACATTGCAGGGGACGGCGACCATATCTATGACGTGACTATCGACGGCGGCAGCTACCCGATCTCCTCCGGTATATCGGTGGGAAGCTCCCGTGCTGACGTTGAGTCCGTTTATGGCGCAGGCGAGACGAAATTCGAGAGATTTGTCTACTACTACAGCGGAAGCAATTCCCTGAGCTTTGAATATGACGGCGATACCGTAGTCTCCATTGACATCTATATGCCGGTATAAGGAGACATCATGGTATTCAGCAGTCCTGTATTCCTGTTTATTTTTCTGACGGCGGTATATATCCTATACCGCCTGATTCCAAATATAACGGCAAAGAACGCTGTTCTGCTTATTTTCAGCCTAGCATTCTATACCTACGGCGAGCCTAAGGCAGTTGTACTGATGATAATTTCTATCATCATGAATTACCTGTTCGGAAGGGCGATGAAGCAGGAAAACAAGCACAGAAAAGCAGCTCTTGCCGCCGCAGTCACCCTGAATCTTCTGATGCTGGGCGTGTTTAAGTATGCGGGGTTTGGTGCGGAAATGATAAACAGGCTTCCTTTTTTTAGCGTCACAGTGCCGAAAATCGCGCTGCCCATAGGAATTTCTTTCTATACGTTCCAGGCGATGTCGTATGTCATAGATGCTTACAAAAATCCTGAGTATATCCAGAAAAGCCTGTTTCGGCTTGCTTTGTACATAACCTTTTTTCCGCAACTGGTTGCCGGGCCTATTGTCAAGTATTACGACTTTGCCGATCAGATCGACCACCGTACATCCACTCCGAAAAAGACGGCGGAGGGTGCAAGGCGGTTCATCCTCGGGCTTTCCAAGAAGCTGTTTATTGCCAACACTATGGCTCTGGCGGCGGACGGCATCTACGCTATGGACACGGCGGAGCTTTCGGTTCCCCTTGCCTGGCTGGGAGCAGTTTCGTATCTTTTCCAGATCTATTTCGATTTCAGCGGCTATAGTGACATGGCTATCGGTCTCGGAAAAATGTTTGGTTTTGACTTCCGCGAGAATTTCAATTACCCATATGTTTCCCAGAGTATGCAGGATTTCTGGCGCAGATGGCATATTTCGGTTTCTACCTGGTTCAAGGAGTATCTTTACATACCTCTGGGCGGCAACAGAAAGGGCAAGGTGCGGACGGCGCTCAACAAGCTGGCTGTCTTTTTCTGCACCGGATTATGGCACGGCGCAAGCCTGAATTTCGTGGTCTGGGGACTCCTCAACGGCGGATTCATGATGCTGGAGTCATACAAGGCGATCAACACAGGAAAATGGCTGCGTCCTTTCCGCCACATCTATGCGCTGCTGGTGACGACTCTTGCCTTTGTTTTCTTCCGGGCGGACACCCTTGGCGAGGCGTGCCGGTTTGTCGGACATATGTTCGTGCCCTCCGGCGGCAGTGAGCAGACGGCAATATTTTTCAGCTTCTTGTCGCCTATGTTCCTGGTGATGCTGGCGCTTGCGGTGGTATTTTCAATGCCCGTGACGGAGAAGCTGCAGTCGAAAGCGGCCTCCGGGAAGTCAGCATCCGCATATGAGGTATGCACCTACGGCGTGTCGCTGGCGCTGCTCCTGGTGTGCGTGCTGACGCTTTCTTCCGCGTCTTACAATCCGTTTATTTATTTCAGATTTTAGGAGGCGGCACATGAAAAAAATTTTTTACAGTATCTACACCGCAGCCTTTCTCGGGATCTGCCTTGCGCCTGCCGTTCTGACACCGTTCATGAAAAGCGACGGTTCAAAGGAAAAGCGCGAGCTGGGAGAGCTGCCCTCCGTAAAAACGGAGGACGGCAAGCTGAATTTCGATTTCTTTTCGGAGTTCGAGACATATTTCTCGGAGCATTTCGCTTTCCGCCAGCAGCTTGTAAACGCCGACGGACGGCTGAAATCTGCGGTTTTCGGTACATCTCCCAACAGCGATGTTATTGTGGGGAAGGACGGTTGGCTGTTCTACGGCGAGACAGCGGACGATTTCCTGCGCATCAACTGCCTCGATAGCAGAGAAATTGGCAATATTGCCCATAATCTCAGGCTTATGGAGGCTTGCTGCGAAAATGCCGGGGCGGAGTTCATATTTTTCTCAGCTCCGAACAAAAACTCGATGTACCCGGAATATATGCCGTTCAATTATATTCCGTCGGATAACGCGAGCAACTATCAGGCGCTGACTGCGGCGCTTTTGGGCGATGATTTCTACCTTGATATGAGGGAGTCCCTGCTCAGCCTTAACTCATCCACTCCGCTGTACCACAAGACCGATACCCACTGGAACAATTTCGGCGCATATGCAGGGCACAGCTTTATTATGGCGAAGCTGGGACGCGAAAGCTGCCCGGTTTCCAGCGAATGGTACATAAAAAACGACCGTCTCGGCGACCTTGCGGCGATGCTTTATCCTGCGGAGGAGGCAAAGGACGCCCAGCTCCACAACGACTACGAGTTTGGCTATCAGTATACCAGCCGTTTTCAGGGGCTGGATGACCTGGATATCACCACATATTGCGAAAGCGGCAGAGGAAATCTGCTGATGTACCGCGATTCCTACGGCGAGGCTATTCTGCCGTATATGGCGGAATGCTTCAATACGGCTGAGTTTTCGCGCTCCGAGGCATACGACCTTAGCGGAATTGGGGAGGGCGATACGGTTATTGTGGAGATCGTTGAGCGGAATCTTGACAGGCTGCAAAAATACGCGCCTGTTATGGCAGCTCCGGAAGCGGATATATCGGCTCTTACGGCTGAAAAATACGACGGTACAGCAGAGCTTCACAGCCGCGCCCACAGAAGCTTCACGCACTTTTTCGGCGTTCTTCCGGAGGATGCGGCGGACGGCGGAAATTACCGCGTATATGCAGTCAGCGGCGGAAAAGCCTATGAGGCGTTCAACTGCTTTGAGGATCGTCTCCTCGGCTGCGAGGGCGAAAGCAGCTCCTTGGGATTTTCACTTTACATTCCCACGGAGGAAATAAACGGCGATATCAAGCTTGTCGTCGAAAATATCGGCGGCAGAACATTTGAAATAGATAGATTTTAGAACTTGTTCTTAAATATTTGGAGGAATAAAAATGAAAAAGATAACATCCATTGCAATGGCATTATGTCTCGTCACAGCGCCTCTTGCGGCACTTCCGGCATCTGCGGAGGGTCAGGCGATAAACGAGAACGGACTTGTTTACGAGGATTTCAACAAACTGGATGTAAACGGAAGGATCGCCGTTACTGTCCCGGAAAATACCTCTGCCGCCATTGACATTACTTTTGACTCCCCGGAGCTTACAGACGAGCCGTACTATGTAAGGATCGTTTCTGCCGGAACATATTATTTCGACATTGAGGGTCATGACAACACTGATGACGATTACCGGAATTATCACATTTCCGTGGAGCTGAGCGGAGGCGATTACAACGTGAGCGCCAAGCCCTACGCCGCTGATTTTACTGTTCCCGACCTCAACGAAGATCCTGACAGCTTCAAGGAACTTTCCTACGTTTTCAGCATTGACGGCGAGGAGTCCGACAACGACTGGGACGCTGCGGCTTCAACTGAGACGGAAACAGCGGTGAATGTTCACCTGAATTACGTGAGAATGGGCGACATTGACGGCAACGGCAAGATAGATGCCTCCGACGCTGCCCTTGTGCTCCGGGAGTATTCAAATCTCTCCACAGGAATCGGCTACACGCTCACCAATAAGCAGAAAGTCGCCGCTAATGTTTATTACGACGGAAAGATAGACGCCTCCGACGCGGCGAAAATCCTGGTATATTATTCAGCGATTTCTACAGCCAGACCCACTGACGGAATATTGGCGGATGCTGCGGTTTTCCCCGAGAATTAAGGAGGACGCATGAATAAGAATGACCTTATCCACGGCTTCCGTGTAACGAATATCCGGCAGACTGAGGACGGCGAATTTGTGGAAATGAGCCACGATAAAACAGGCGCAAGACTTGCCTGGATGAATAACGGCGACGAAAATAAGCTGTTTTCGGTTTCCTTCAAGACTGTCCCGGAGGATGACACAGGAGTTTTTCATATCCTGGAGCACTCGGTTTTAGGCGGCTCGGAGCGTTACAAGGTCAAAGAGCCGTTCCTCTATTTGCTGAAAGGTTCTATGAACACTTTTCTGAACGCGATGACCTTTCCTGACAAGACCATGTTTCCGGTTTCAAGCCGTAATTCCACGGATTTTATGAATCTCACCAGAGTCTATCTTGACGCTGTTTTCAAGCCTGCGATCTACACACAGCCCAACATCTTCTATCAGGAGGGTCACCATACGGAGTGGAACGGTGAGGGCGATCCGGTGTATAAGGGAGTTGTTTTCAACGAAATGAAGGGCTGTATGTCCTCCGTAGAGGAGCAGATCGGCTGTCACCTTATGAGGATGCTTTTTCCGGAGAGCTGCTATCGTTTTGTTTCCGGCGGACTTCCCTCGGCGATACCTGACCTGACATACGAACAGTTTCTCGATGCGCACAGGCGTTTTTATCATCCCGGCAATTCTTACTTTTACCTGGACGGCGGCGTAGATTTGGACGCTGTTCTGGAGCTTATCGACGAATATCTGTCAGACTTCGGCAGAGCTGAAGATCTTCCGGAGATCTCATGGCAGACTCCTGTTGATTCCTGCCTCCGCCGGGAATTTTATGAGATATCGGAGGAGGAAGAGGAATCCGGACATACCCATGTTGCTCTGGGAAAGATAGTGGCAGATTGGCAGGACAGAAAGCGGATCTTCGGATATATCGTTCTGACGGAGGCGCTCACCGGCTTGAATGATTCCCGGTTCAAGCGTGAGATCCTGGACACCGGGCTTTGCCTTGATGTGGATGCAAAGGTCATCGACGACATTATGCAGCCCTTTGCCATGCTGCACATTTACAATACAGACGAGGATAAAGTCGATGATGTCCTTGCGGCAGTGAAAAATGCGGCGGAGTTTCTTGTTTCGGAGGGCATCGGCAGGGACATTCTCGATGCTGCCGTAAACCGCTGCGAATTCAGATTCCGCCAGTCGGAAGAGCCAAAGGGACTTACACGGTGCATCAACGGAATGTCATCTTGGCTCCACGGCGGCGACCCATTGGAATATATCCGATGCGGCGATGTGTTTGACAGGCTCAGGGACGGCATAGATTCGGGATATTTTGAAGAGCTTCTTTCCGACTGGCTGCTTCGGGAGGAGGGACGTGCGGTTATCTGTATGCTGCCCTCGCGGACTTTCGGAAGCGAGCAGGTTTCGGCTGAAAAAGCTCGTATTACTGCGGAATTTAACGCTCTGGACGACAGCGGAAGAGCGGCGCTTGCCGAGCTGAACAGAGATCTTGCCGAGTGGCAGGCAGCTCCCGATACAGAAGAGGCGATCGACACTCTGCCAAAGCTGCCCCTTTCCGAGGTAAGCCCCGAGCCGATAGAGTTCCGGACGGCTGTATCGGAGGAGAACGGCTTCAAGGTTCTCCGCCATCCTGCCCGTGAACACGAAATAATGTCCGTGAACCTTTATTTTTCCGTCGTCGACCTGACGCCGGAGGAGCTGGACGTTCTCATCCTTATGGACAGGCTTATTACGGAGCTGCCCACAAAAAGCAGGACTGGAGCAGAGCTGCAGCAGAAAGTCATGGGGATCTTCGGCGAGATCGGCACAGAGCTTATTCCCTACGGCACGCCGGATAAGCCGGAGGAGTGTCAGGTGTATTTTGCCCTCCGGACGAGATTTAACCGCCGCAATTTCGGATCGGCACAGGAGCTTATGGCAGAAATACTTACGCAGACCAGATATGACGACGCAAAGCTTGTTTCGGAGTTTCTGAAGCAGAATGACGAGGACGAAAAGCAGGAGATAACAGCCGAGGGACACAGCTTTGCCCTGAGACGTGCAAGAAGCGTTCTCTCAGCGGAATCGGCTCTGCTGGAGAAATTCATCGGCTTTGAGGGCTACAAGCAGCTCCACAGAGCTGCCGGGCTGGATGAAATCCGCCTGAAAGAGCTTGGGGAGTCCATGACGGAGCTTGCTCAGCGCATTTTCTGCCGCAGCCGTCTCACCGCCAGCATAACCTCGGCGGAGGAGTGCGGTCTGGAGCTTCTCGCGTCTCTTCTCCCGGAGGGTATTGCTCCCGGGGGTGAAAAAATGACCGTCGACTATGAAAAAGCCGATTCATCGGGAGTTATCGTGCCCGCCGGAGTGTCGTATGCCGGAGCCGCTATTTCCTCCAGAAACACGGACAAGGCGGTTTTCGGAGTCCTGTCCACTATCCTGACCTATGAATATCTCTGGAATGAAGTGCGCGTCAAGGGCGGCGCATACGGTACAGGCTGCGGTACGAACAACATGGGCGAAACGGCGTTCTACTCCTACCGCGACCCGTCACCTGCCGATACTTTCGGCACATTTGCAGGGGCGGCTGACTTTATCCGCGCCTGCTGCGGAGAAGATCCAGATATAAGCTCATACATAATCAGCACAATAGCCGGACAAGAGCCGCTTATGTCCGACGGCGCATACGGCGCTACTGCTGATGGACTATATTTCAGAGGTATCACCCATGAGGAGAGATGTGCCGTCCGCCGGCGTATGCTGGCGCTTGACTGCGGCGACCTGGTCAAGGCTGCCGACTCCCTGGAAAACATCGGAAGCCGCTGCGTTTTCGGCTCAAAGGAAGCTGTTTCGTCATGCGGCGATATGATAAAAAACGTTGAATCTCTTTCACTGTGAACGGAGGGAAAAAATGAACTATAAAAAGATAATTGCGACTGCGGCGGCTGTGTGCATGACTGCTTCATGCGCTGTCGTCAACTGCCGCGTGTCCGGAAATATTACCGGCGGAGTCCATGCGGAGGAGCAGTCCCAGGATAATGCCGTGACCCTGAATTATGTAGGTGATTCCGTGCCTATAACCTTTACCGGATCGGTGAAGATAACCTGGTACAGCGACGATGACTCCATAGCAACAGTAACGCCTACAAGTGATCTTTCTGCTGAAATAACGGCAACAGGCAAGGGAAGTACTGCCGTTTACGCCGTTCTGCCGGACAGGCTCATCCGCTTTGGCGTAACTGTCCTCCACGAAAAAAGCGAAGTCACAAGCACCGTTGACGTTGGCAGCGTGACCCTGACGAATCAGCAAAAAAGCGCGGAGGTGAAGCTCACTGGGATTGAGGCGAGCGACGCAGTCTGGACAAGCTCCGACACAAGCGTTGCCACAGTTGACGAAAAAGGCGTTATAACCGCCGTGGGAAAGGGCACTTGCGTTGTTCAGGCGCAGTACGGGAATACCGGATATATAATCAATGTGACCTCGGAGTACGAGGAAAAGGAAGAGCCGGGAAAAGAGCCGCAGCTCCTGGGAACGGTCGAGCTTAGCGACAAGATAAAAAGTCAGCAGATAACCGGAATCACACCGGAAGTCCCGGTGACTCTTAGCAGTACCGACGAGACTGTAGCCACAGTTTCGGCATCGGGACTTATAACCGCCGTCGGCTCAGGAAGCTGCCGTATTTATATTGAATCCAACGGAACGACAGGCTATTTCGAGGTCGTTTCCACCTATACCGGAAATTCCCAGGCGAATACGGATCTTGGCTCTGTTACGCTGGATTCGGAGACGCCCTCCCGGAAAATCAGCATCAGCGGCATTCCGGACGGAACGGCGGTAAGCTGGAGCAGCTCCGACAGCTCGATAGCCATTGTGACAAAAAGAGGTTCGATTATTGCTGTCAGCGACGGCGAATGTGTTGCTTCTGCAAAGGTCGGCGACGTGGAATATACCGCTGCAGTCAAGGTTGAAAATGCCGGGAAAATTCCCTCCACCGAGATAAAGGGCGTGGGACAGAAACTTGCATTTTCCCCCGGAGATATCGGCGAAAACACAGAATTTTTCTCTACTGACGAGAGCATTCTGACCGTAGACGGGAGCGGCACGATCACCACTGTCGGAACGGGCACGGCGTCTGTTATTGCGGAGTCTGATACGGGGCTGAGCTTTATGCGGTTCACAGTCGTTCCAAGCTGCTTCTACGGCGATGCAAACTGCGACGATGTGGTCGATATCGCCGATGCTACAATTATCCTGCAAAGCATCGGAAACGGCGATAAATACGCCCTTACAGAGCAGGGACAGCTCAATGCCGATGTTGACGGCAACCCGGGCGTAACGGCACGCGACTCCCTTGTGGTGCAGATGTTTGACGCAAAGCTGATAAGCGCTCTCCCGGCAGACTCGTCCGCGCTGGGATGAGACAATGAAAAGGGCAGAAAAAAAGGGGATAAAGAAGCGATATCTTATCCCTTTGGTAATAATTGCGGTATCGGCTGTACTGGTTTTGGTTTGCAGGCTTTTTAAGCCGGTCGCCGATCTCTACGCCGACTATATTTTCCCAGTCATCTCAACGCCCTACGCCTTTGTCAGCGGACTTCTTCCGATTTCCTTGGGCGAGTTGATGATACTGGCGTTCATTCTCATTGTAGTTATAGGCATACCGGCAATGATACTGCTGCTGATCTTTGCCAAAAGCCGGAGAAAACAGACTGCGGCAGTATCTCTTACGGCAGCTTTGTGGATATTCACATTCATATTCGGCACGGAGGCTCTGAACTGCTTTTCCCTCTATGGATGCACGCCATTTTCCGAACGCTTTTTTACGGCTTCGGAGCATGACAATGAACAGTTGAAACAGCTATATGCCATGCTCATTGAGGAATGCAACACCCTTGCTCTGGAGGTCCCAAGAGATGAAAACAACCGTTTCAGGCTGGATATAGACGTTGAGCAGGAGTGCAAAAAGGCTATGAAAAAGGCAGCCGAAAAGTACCCTCAGCTAAAAGGATACTATCCCAACCCCAAGCCTATTATGTTTTCCTATTTCATGAGCCAGACCAGCACCTCCGGTATGTATTTTCCATTTTCAATGGAGTCTACCTACAACAACGATATGGTCGACGAGATTAAGCCGGAGGTCATATGCCATGAGTACTCTCACCTGAAAGGTTTTATGCAGGAGGACGAGTGCAATTTCATATCATTTATAGCGACCACCGGAAGCGATGATCCGCAGATGCGGTACAGCGGATATATCGGCGCACTTGAATACGTCCACAACCAGATATACGAAAACGAGATCGTTTCCGCCTACGGAATGACAGATACTATTTCAGCGGAAGTGCAGAACGACTGGTTCAGATTTCTTCCTGATAATTACTGGAAGGACAATGCCGCAAAGGAGATCATCCCCACAGAGACGGTGGATGCAGTCTCCGATGCCGCAGCGGACACGAGCATGAAGATAAACGGCGTGGAGGACGGCATCAAGAGCTATACGCGCATGGTTGACCTGCTGCTGGACTATTATTATCCAGCCTGAGTTACCTCCCCGGTGACTTCCGCCGCAGCTTCTTCCGTGGCAGGTTCGGTAGTCTCAGTTGTCTCGGCTTTCGGCGCTGCGGAGGCGCTCACTCCGGTGAATGTCATTTTCAGCAGATTGTTCGGCATCTCAAAGCTGCAAATATTGCCGCTTTCGTCGACGCAGAGGGTATATCCGCCGCTTTCCAGCTCTCCGGTTATCTCAAAAATACCGTCCTTTTCACTTCCGGTCAACTGGGACTCCCGGGCGGCTGAATCAACGGCGTCCATAAGATTCACCAGCATTGCCTTGACAGGGATAGCCGACCTGGGAACGGAGAAGCTGAGTCCCTTGTAGCTGGCGGTGACATTTCCGTCGGCGAAGGAGAGCTTGACTCCGCTGAGAGTGCCGGGAGACTGAAATTCTGCCTCCCACATTCCGTCGCCGAACCGTGAGACCGTGCCCTCGGCGACGAGCTTTTCCAGGCAGACGGTCATCTCCGCCGTGAACTGGCTGTTAAGGCTGTTATCTCTCTTTCCCTTAGAGCCGGGAGTTTTCACCGGCAGAGAGCAGCTTGCCAGGCAGAAGATCATAACAAATACAAAAACGGATGATAAAAGTTTTTTCATAATAAGCACCTCTTGTGTTTAAGTATAACTTTTAACATCCGTTTTTTATTATTCCAGATTTTTGTTGATTCGCAAAACGTCGGCGGACAGAGCCTATGCCGTTATCCGCTGTTGTTCCGTAGAGCGACATTACAACTCCGAATTGTTTTCGCTCTGCTTTTCTTTAAGTATCCTGAATGCGTCGGAGAGGCAGTCTATAACATCCCTGGGGAGCATTGCCTCCTGACCAAGCTTTTCAGCAGCAGCGTCTCCGGCAAGTCCGTGCATATAAACTCCGGCGCAGGCTGCATCGTAGGGAGAAAATCCCTGGGCAACTGCCGAGCCGATGATTCCCGAGAGAATATCGCCGCTGCCGCCCTTGCTCATACCCGCATTTCCGGTATGATTTGCAGCGGTGTTTATACGGTCGGAGATTATAGTTCCTGCGCCCTTTAAGACTACGGTGATACCGTATTTTTCGGCGTATTTCTCAGCGACCATAATGCGGTTTTCGTTTATCATTTCGGCGTCGCAGTTAAGCAGCCGCGCCATTTCCCCGGGGTGCGGAGTGATGATAACATCGGACTTCCGGTTTGTAAGTATCTCGATGTCCCTGGCGATGCAGTTTATGGCGTCGGCATCCGCGATAACAGGAACGGGGGAATTAGCGATAACATAGCGCACGATCTCCATAGTGTCGTTGGTAACGCCAATTCCCGAGCCGATAACAACGGCGTCAGCCTTATCCATAGCCTCTTTCAGAGCGTCCTTGCTGCTGTCGAAGAGCATAAAGCCGTAGTCGTCGGATTCCATTTCGATATATGTTGCCTCCGGAGCAAGGACAGATATGGTGTCGATGCACTTTTCCACAGAGGCGACTTTTACCAGTCCAGCGCCGCTTTTCATCGCTCCGAGAGCCGCAAACGCCGCCGCACCGCGCATTGACGAGCTGCCGGAGATAACAAGCACCGTGCCGAAAACGCCCTTGTGAGCGTCGCGCTCCCTTTTCGGCGGAAATCCTGCAAGGCTGTTTCTCTCCAGCCGGTAGTATCCGTGTTCACCGCTTAATACATCGTATGCTTCATTTGGGATGCCTATGTCAGCAACGGTGATATTTCCGCATAATTTTTTCAGCGGATACTGAGTCATACCGAATTTCAGGCAGCCCAGGCAGAGGGTCTCATCTGCCTTGAAGCATCCGGGGGAGACAGTTCCCTTTGAGCCGTCGCCGCCGCTGGGAATATCCACAGCGATTTTGTAAGCTCCAGTTCCTACGGCAAAGATCGCCATAAGGTCTTTTTCCAACTGTCCGTGGAAGCCGGTGCCGAAAACGCCGTCAACAAGAATATCTGCGGAGATAATAGCGCTGCGGATCTCGGTCATGCGCTGTTTTTCGCGGAGGAGTATCTTCTCCACGGCGGAAAGCTCCTTCTTGCCTTTGAGCTTTGAAACGTCTCTGTCCTGGATCGTCATGTAATCCAGCTCGGCAGCCTCGATAGCAGCCTCGATATTTTCGCTGCGGTAGCCGGTGATGATCTTCACCCTGTCCGGAAGAGCCGCGAAGTATTCCCTGGCAAGCTCGGTGGACGGTTCTTTCACCAGATTTACCACCGTAACGCTGTAGCCTCTGTAGACCAGGATATAAGCCGCCGCAAAGCAGTCTCCGCCGTTGTTTCCGCTTCCTGCGAGGAATGTGACGCTGGTTTTCTCCGGAGAATTTCCCTCCTTGGCGGTGATCTCCATGATACGCTCCGCCAGCTTTCTTCCGGCGTTCCGCATCAGAATTTTCGGCGGTGCTCCCAGCTTTTCGGCTCTCTGCTCCACTTTTGACATCTGTTTTGTTGTAACGATTTTCATTGATATCACTCCTTTGTTCTCAAATCATACTATGTATAATCAGACGTTGATCTTAGAGCCTGTTTAGTATCTCGCTGCGCACATCTTTTCGGCAGATTTTTCACCTGAACTTCGTCGAAAAACCTTGAAATGCGTCAGCATTCCTGCGGCTTTTCTCCTTGTCAGTTGAAAAATCTGCTCGAAAATCTGCACA
>JAGBGT010000031.1 GCA_017935865.1 Ruminococcus sp.
AAACCCTGCCAGAGGCGCTGCCTCCGGACTCTGCCAAAGGGACATTGTCCCTTTGGAAACCCGGTTTTGTCGGCTGCGCCGACTTGGGGCGCTGCCCCAAACCCTGCCAGAGGCGCTGCCTCTGGACTCTGCCAAAGGGACATTGTCCCTTTGGAAACCCGGTTTTGTCGGCTGCGCCGATATTATTCCAGATAATCCTTTACCTTTTTACTCCTGCTCGGATGCCTCAGCTTTCTCAGCGCCTTCGCCTCGATCTGACGTATACGCTCCCGTGTGACGTCAAACCGCTGTCCTACCTCCTCCAGCGTCCTCGCCTTGCCGTCCTCAAGTCCAAATCTCAGACGCAGAACATTAGCCTCCCGCGGCGTGAGCGTGGACAGCACCTCGTTGAGCTGCTCTTTCAGAAGCGTATGCGATGCCGCCTCAGCCGGTGCAGGCGCGTCGTCGTCGGGGATGAAATCCCCCAGGTGGCTGTCCTCCTCCTCGCCGATAGGAGTCTCCAGAGATACCGGATCCTGCGCCACACGGATGATCTCCCGAACCTTTTCCACTGGCATACTCAGCTTCTCGGCAATCTCCTCCGGGCTGGGGTCGTGACCGTTCTCGTGGAGGAGCTGACTGCTAACCTTTTTCACCTTGGTTATCGTCTCGACCATATGTACCGGGATGCGGATAGTTCTCGCCTGATCCGCGATAGCCCTGGTGATAGCCTGCCTTATCCACCATGTAGCGTAGGTGGAGAACTTAAAGCCTTTGGTGTAGTCGAACTTGTCGACCGCCTTTATAAGTCCCAGATTTCCCTCCTGAATGAGGTCGAGAAACTGCATACCCCGTCCCACGTATTTCTTGGCGATGCTGACAACGAGACGGAGATTCGCCTCGCACAGACGCTTTTTGGCGTACTTGTCGTCCTTGGTCATACGCTGCGCCAGCCCGATCTCCTCCTCCGTGGTGAGCAGGGGAACACGTCCGATCTCTTTCAGATACACCTTGACCGGGTCGTCGATAGCGATGCCGTCGGTGGAAAGGGCGATTTCCAGGTCGTCTGTCATGGTGGAGTCCAGTCCGATGTTGAGGTCAGTGTCCACGACCATATCCTCCACGATCTCGATATTAAGGGCTTCGCAGCGGTCGTAGAACGTGTTTATCTGGTCTACGTCGAAATCCATTTCTTCGAGAGCGTCGGTGATTGCCTTGGTGGTAAGCTTGCCGGCAGCCTGTCCCTGCTCGATAAGTGAATCAATTGTGTTCTTTTTAGAATCCATAGTTGAACCTCCTGCATTAATGTCGCTTTTCAGAACCTTTTTAAGTCCGTTTCTTAAACATTTCTCTCAATTCATCGTCGGAGCAGTCTTCCGGGGCAGACACCTCCTTGTGTTCGCGGAGAAGTCTTGCGCAGTCCTCCACCGAGGCGGAGGTGAGCGCGATCTCCCGGTTTTTCGCGGCAATTCCGCTTATCTTGCCCATTTCCTGGGATGAAAAGCTGTCGGAAAGCATCGAGAGATTAAAGCTGCCGTTCTCCTCGACAGCGTTCAGAATTGCGGTGTAAACTCTTTTATTGAAAGCCGTGACAAAAGTCTCCGGCGGAGCTGTCCGGCTGATGCTTACGCAGTCCTCCGGGTGGCGGAGAAGCTGGCAGATTATCATTTCCTCCGCCCTCGCCTCACGGCGGTATTTCGCTGCTTCGGGATTTATGTCGTCCCGTTTGACGGCGGTCTGGGTCTTGATAGTCCGCCACTCGTTTTTCCGCCTGGTATAGCTGTTTTTCCGCACCATGCTGTTGATGTGGTCTTTCAGCACGTCCACGGGAAAGCTGTATTTGTTGGCAGTCCGGGAAATATACACCTCGCGCTCCAGGGGCGACGGCATATCTGCCAGAACTTTTGAGACCCTTTTCAGCAGCTCGACCTTTCCTGCCTCCGTCTCCAGGTCGAGACCCTGCTCGCAGCGGTCAAGGAGGAAATTATTCGCATCTCCGGACTTGTCTATGAGCATCCGGAAACGCCGTGCGCCGAATTTTTTGATGTACTCATCGGGGTCTTTCGCGCCCTCCATTTTAAGGATGCGCGTCCTCAGCCCCACGTCGGAAAAGTGAGAGATAGCGCGCCTTGTGGCAGCCTGACCTGCGCCGTCGCTGTCGTAGGCGATGATGATCTCTTCGGCGTAGTGGCTGAGCAGCCTTGCCTGGTCGGGGGTGATCGCCGTGCCCAGGGTGGCGGTGACGTTCTCGAAGCCTGCCTGATTTACGGCGATGACGTCCATGTAGCCCTCGCAGAGGATGAGCTGCTTGCTGTCGGAGTTTTTGGCGAAATTCATGGAAAAAAGGTTATTTCCCTTGTCAAAGACCGGTGTTGCGCCGGTATTCAGGTATTTGGGCTTGGAGTCGTCCATGACCCGTCCGCCGAAGCCGATGACGTTGCCGCGCATATCCACAATGGGGAACATGACCCGGTTGCGGAACATATCGAAGAGCCTGCCGGTTTTCTGGGAGCGTCCGCCCAGCCAGGCGTCGATGATCTCGTCCTCCCGGTAGCCCTTGGATGCGAGCAGTCTGCACAGCTCGTCCCAGGAGTCGGAGGCGAAGCCCAAGCCGTATTTTTTCACGGTCTGGGGGGTAAGCTGCCGGCTGATGAGGTAATTGAGTCCGGCGCGGTTTCTGCCGCTGATGAGGTTTTTGTAGTAGAAATTTGCGGCGATGCGGTTCATTTCGTAGATACGCGTCCGGCGTCTGGCGCTGTCCGTGGATCTTCTGTCGGCGGAGGGCAGTTCCAGTCCGGAGCGTTCCGCCAGAAGCTTGACGGCGTCCATGAACTCCAGGTTCTCTGCTTTCATGACGAAAGTGATAACGTCTCCGCCGGCGCCGCATCCGAAGCAGTAAAAGCTCTGAGTATCGGGAAAAACCGTAAAGGACGGGGTCTTTTCCGAATGGAAGGGGCAGCAGCAGACGTAATTTCTGCCCCGCTTTTTCAACTGAACGTAGGAGTTTATGACCGTATCTATGGGATTAGCGTTGCGTATCTCCGTTTTAAATTCGTCGTTTATTGCCATATGTTCCTCATTTCCAGAATTTCGGCACAAAAAGCTCGGTATACAGATCTACGGCGTACTCGTCGCTCATGCCGGAAATATAGTCGCAGACTCCGCGGTCGATGTCGCATTCCTCCGCGATATCCAGGTAAAGGGGCGGCAGCTTCCGGGAATTTTCCCTGAAATAGCTGTATAGCTTGCGGATGAGCAGCTCCGCCTTGCCCTCCTCCACCTTTGCGGCAGGGTTGGTGTACACCGTCCGGAACATGAAGCTGCGGAGGTCGTCGTGGGCGAGCCTGATCTCCGGCTCAAAGTCGATATGATCCGCACCGTGGGAGACTACCGAGGCGATAAGCGCCGTTATCCGCTTGGTTTTCGTGTCGCCGAGGATATCCACGCAGTCCGCAGGAAGCTGCTCCGCCGAGAGCACGCCGGCGCGGATAGAGTCCTCAATGTCGTGGTTTATGTAGGCGATAGTGTCTGCCAGCCGGACGACGCAGCCCTCCCGGGTAGATGCGGTCATGTTGGTATGGCAGCGGATGCCGTCCAGGACTGCCGCGGTGAGATTAAGCCCCCTGCCGTCCTTTTCCAGTCGCTCCGCCACACGGACGCTCTGGAGGTAGTGCCTGAATCCGTGGGGACAGATCTCGTTGAGGACAGCCTCGCCGCAGTGACCGAAAGGGGAGTGTCCCAGGTCGTGACCCAGAGCCACAGCCTCCGTCAGATCCTCGTTGAGTCCGAGACACCGGGAAATAGTCCTGGCGATCTGGGAGACCTCCAGGGTGTGGGTCAGCCGTGTTCTGTAGTGGTCGCCCACCGGGGAGAGGAAAACCTGAGTTTTTCGTTTCAGGCGGCGGAAGGAGTTGCAGTGCAGAATGCGGTCGCGGTCGCGCTGGAAATCAGTTCTGTAGGGGCATTTTTCCTCCGGGATGGCGCGGGCGGTCATTGCCGGGTCGGTGCTCCGGCAGCCCTCCGGAGAGAGGAGCTTCGCCTCGGCAGCCTCATATTTTTCTCTTGCAGTCATATTTTCCTCCTTTCGGCGGTGTCGGGAAATCAGACGACGGCTGAAAAGTCCTCGTACAGCTCGCCGTCGTCCTCGATAGCTGCAGCGCCGTTTGTGATGTCCGTGAGCTTTTTCCGCAGTCCGTCCAGCATTTCCGACATCACCAGCAGCCGGATAGTCACGTTTTCGCCGAAATCCTCCGCCAGGGTCAGAACCTTAAAATCCGGCAGGATATAGCCTATTTTGCCGTACATATTGTAGTCGCAGGAAATGACGAGCCTGTGGCAGAGCCGCATATCCATGACTTCAGCGGCGTCGCAGGCGAGGGAGGCGGCGTGGGAGTATGCCCGGACGAGACCGCCTCCGCCCAGGAGGATTCCCCCGAAATACCGGGTGACTACCACGCAGACATCGGTGAGACCGCGTTTCCGGAGCACGTCCAGCACGGGAACTCCGCCGGTGCCCTGTGGTTCGCCGTCGTCGGAGTAACGGGAAATGTTGTCCTGCCGCAGAATATAGGCGTAAACGTTATGCCGCGCTTTCCGGTGGAGCGTCCTGATCTCATTTATAAAGGCGACGGCTTCGTCATTTGTTTTAACTGGAGCGATATAGCCGATAAACTCGGATTTTCTCTCGATAAAGGAGTCCTGCGCCGGCTTTTCGACAGTGAGATAATTCATAAGATCACCTATACATGAACCAAAAAGCCGCTCAAATCCGAGCGGCTTATTGAAGTTCATTACTTACCCATATTGAAACGTCTCTTGAATCTGTCTACACGGCCGCCTGTATCGACAAGCTTCTGCTTACCAGTGTAGAAAGGATGGCACTTAGAGCAGATTTCAACCTTGATATTTTCCTTTGTAGACATTGTCTCGATTACGTTGCCGCAGTGGCAGGTGATCGTAGTCTTAACAAAGTTAGGATGGATTCCCTCTTTCACGATTTTCACCTCATTTTAGATAAATTTGTAAATCGTGCAGCCCATCGTGCGAAAACATGAATACATTTAAACTCATGCGCCGCCATTAGACAGTAGTGCAGGCATACATTTGAATTATATTATATCACACTCCCTCTGATTTGTCAAGGGGGGGGATATATTTTTTTATTTTAACTTACTGGAAATTCTTTGAAAATTCCTCATGGAGCTTCTGCTCGAGAGCCTCTGCCTCAGCCTTTGTAGGCTGCTTTGCGGTGAGGTATGTCTTGATCTTCGGCTCGGTTCCCGAGGGACGAACGATGACCTTTGAGCCGCCCTCCAGGAAGAACGCCAGTACGTTGGACTTGGGCAGCGTCAGCTCCGTGACCTCTCCGGTAGCGGTGTTTTTGGACGTGCCTGCCTTGTAGTCGTCGAATTTCACGACGGGGATACCGGCAATAGCCGTGGGAGGGTCGTTCCGGAGGTTCGTCATTATCTCGTCCATTTTCTTCATGCCGCTTTCGCCCTCGAAAGTGAAGCTGTACAGCGTCTGGTAGAACATACCGTACTTCTTGTACATATTCTCGCGCGCCTGTATCAGGGAAATACCCTGTGTGCGGTAATACGCAGCCATTTCGCAGATGAGCATAGAAGCGTTTACGGCGTCCTTGTCGCGGACGTAGCTGCCGGAGAGATAGCCGTAGCTCTCCTCGTAGCCGAAAATATAGCGGTTCTCCTCGCCTTTTTTCTCCAGCATACCGATCTGTTCGCCAATGAACTTGAAGCCGGTCAGCACGTCGATGATCTCCACGCCGTACTCCTTGCCGATAGAATTTACGATATCAGTCGTAACGATAGTCTTGACGGCGATAGGGTTTTTCGGCATCGTACCTTTCTTTATGCGCTGTTCGGCGATGTACTCCAGCAGCATAGCTCCGACCTCGTTGCCGCTGAACAGGGCGTAGCCGTCGCCGTCGGGAACAGCGATTCCCACGCGGTCGCAGTCCGGGTCTGTAGCCAGAAGCAGATCGGGTTTGACTTCGTTGCAGTAGCGGAGACCAACCTCCAGAGCCTCGCGTATCTCCGGGTTCGGGTAGGGGCAGGTGGTGAAATTGCCGTCGGGGTTCTCCTGTTCCTTTACGACAGTGACGTCCTTGATGCCGATGCGCTTCAGAACCTCCCGGACGGGCTTATTTCCCGTGCCGTTAAGGGGGGTGTAAACGACTTTCAGCCCGCTTTCGGCGCAGAGGTCGGTGTTGATGCCCTCGGCGAGAACGCTCTCGTAAAACGCCTCTATTACGTCGTTTTCGATGTATTTGATATTTCCCTTTGCCATTTCCTCGTCGAAATCGGCTGACTTGACGTCCTTGAAAATGTCGAGGGAATTGATTTTATTCAGGATGATCTCAGCGCCCCGGAGCGTGATCTGGCAGCCGTCGTCGCCGTAGACCTTGTAGCCGTTATACTTGGCAGGATTGTGGCTGGCTGTCACCATGATGCCGCCCTGGCATTTCAGCCTGCGGACTGCGAAAGAGAGGCAGGGGGTAGGCATAAGCTCGCTGTAGATGTGAACCTTGATGCCGTTAGCTGCAAGAACCTCCGCAGCAGCCCTTGAAAAAACGTCGCTCTTGATACGGCTGTCGTAGGAAACAGCGACGGAGGGGTTGGTATATTCCTGGTTAAGGTAGTCCGCAAAGCCCTGTGTAGCGCGCTTTACGGTATATATATTCATTCTGTTCGTGCCTGCGCCGATAACGCCGCGGAGTCCGCCTGTGCCGAATTCCAGGTCTCTGTAGAACCGGTCGTTGATCGCCTCGCTGTCGTCCCTGATGCTTTCAAGCTCGACCTGCAGATCGGGGTCAGCAACAGCGTTTTCGCGCCAAAGACTGTAAAGCTCATTTTCGTTCATTGTGATTACCTCCAAAAATAAATTTGAAAATACAAGATCCATGGGCACAAAAACCAAAAACAAACATTAAATCATACACCCATACAGATTTATATATCATTATAACATATTTTGCCGGATTTGTACATATCTTGGAAATATATTTTTTTATTTTAACAATTAATTTGCAACAGTCACAAGCTCCACAGCCTTGTTAAACTGCGCGTCGATCGCCGGGTCGTCATTTTCCACGGGATAATCGGGGATAAGTCCTATTCCGTCGTAGCAGGGGGAGAATGCCGTCTGATACCGGGCAACTGTCAGCACCACCGCGCTGCCGTCGTCAAACTCCGTGATATCCTGCATGACGCCCTTGCCGTAGGTCTGCTCGCCGACGAGTACCGCCTTGCCGAAATCGTGGAGAGACGCCGCAAAAAGCTCCGCCGCGCTCGCCGTGCTGCTGTTCACGATGACCGCCATGGGCATATTCAGCTCCGATTCGTCGGAGTAGATCAGAGTCTCCGAGTGACCGTCGCGGTACTCCGCCGTGGCGACAACACCCTCCGGCAGCAGTGGATCGAGGCAGTCGGAAAGGGCGGACACCAGACCTCCGGAGTTGTCTCTGAGGTCGAAGATCAGCGATTGTGCGCCGTTTACCGTCATGCGCTCCAGTGCGTCGATGAACTGATCGGGGGTATTCTCCTTGAAGCCGGTGATCCTGATATATCCTACCAGATTGTTGAGCATTTCCGCCTCCACCGTCGTGACCTGGACAGCCCGGCGCGTGAAAGTGTAGTCCTTATCGCTGCCGTTTCTGCGGATAGTCAGGGTAACGGACGAGCCTTCCGTGCCTTTCAGGGCGTCCATGGACTCCTCGAAGCCCATATCCTTAACGTCCACGCCGTCCACGCGGATGATGATATCCTCCGCTTCCACGCCGGATTCCTGGGCAGGCGAGCCGCTCAGTACCTCGGAGATGCGCACGTAGCCGCTTTCATCCTCGGTGAGGGTCAGTCCCAGACCTACCAGCGAGCCGGAGTTGTCGTTCAGCTCCGTCAGGTACTCGTCCTCCGTGAGATACCGGGAATATTTGTCGTCAAGCCCCGAAACATAGCCTTTCATGATGCCGTCCTCCAGGGTCTGCTCGTTGATATCGCCGTAGTAGTTCTCCCGGACGAAGTTGTCCAGGGTCTGGAGGGCGGAGTATTTTTTCGCCTTTTCGTTGACGTCCACCACCTTTTCGTTGAAGCTCTGGAGGGAGAAAAAGGAGGTGAGGATGAATGTCACCGCGATAGACACGGCGATCAGGCTCAGGGCAAGTCCCAGTGTGATTTTTTTGTTCATACACGATCTTCGCTTTCTTATAACACCTTGAATCCCGCCTGACGTGCAAGTTATCAGACGGGATCCTATTTGTAATCTCTTTTAATTAATAGCAGTGAACAGCCTCGTCTGTCAGCGGACGCATCCGCCGTCACGGGCCGACATATCCCAGCGGATCCTGGGGAACGCCGTTGACCCAGACCTCAAAGTGGAGGTGAGCGCCGGTGGAGAAGCCCGTTGAGCCCATTGCGCCGATGACCTGTCCCTGCTTGACGTAGTCGCCTACAGAGACATACGCGGAGGTCAGATGACCGTAGAGGGTGGAATATGTACCGTCGTGGGCGATGACCACGTAGTTGCCGTAGCCGCCGCCGCATCCGCAGGATGAATATTTAGCGTAGTTGTGGGTGCAGCTATTGTTGACCCTTACGACTGTTCCGGACTGCGCCGCAACCGCCGAGCCGCCCATGATGTTTCCGTCGCCCACGTCGATGCCGTTGTGATTTCTGCCCCAGCGAGCGCCGAAACCGCTGGAAATGTAGCTGTATCCCGGGCAGGGCCATGTGAAGCCGCTTGCTCCGGCGCTGGGGACGGTGTAGATCGGTTCAGCCGGAGCGGGGGGGACAACTGCCGCATTTCCGCCGCCGACGCCAGCCTGCTGCTGTTGCTGCTGTTCAAGAAGCTCCTGCTGCTGTCTGCGCTGCTCCTCTTCCCAGCGGCGCTGAATTTCCTCCTGCTGCCGCTGAAGCTCCGCACGGATCGCTTCCTCCTCAGCCGCCAGCTCGGCGTCCTGAGCCTCGATGTCAGCCTTGTCCTGAGCAAGAGCCGCCTGTTCGTTGGCGAGTCTGTCGATCTCGTACTGAGTGCTGAGCATCTTCTCGTTCAGGCTTTCGATCTCCGCCTGCTTCTCATCCTTGCGCTTCTGCTGCTCGTCCAGCTTCATCGTCAGGTTGAGCTTTTCGGTTTCCAGGTCGCTTTTGGACTGCTCCAGAGCGTCGATATCCGCCAGAATCTCGTTGATAAGCTGGTCGTCATGCTCGGCGATGCTGTTTATCATCTGTATTCTCGACATCATGTCGTAAAAGCTGGTTGAACCGAGAATGACCGATGCGGAGGTGTCGCCGCCGGTCATATACATGGAGCAGAGCCGCTCCTTGAATTTTTCAACGTTAGCGTCGATCTCCTCCTGCTGAGCAACGATATCCGCGTCCAGAGCGGCTATATTTGTTTCCGTGGCTGTGACGCTGGCAGAGATCGCCTCCAGCTCGGTGTTCAGCAGATTGATGTTCTCCTGGATAAGTCCGACCTGTTCCTCCAGGGCAGCCTTAGCCGCCTCCTCAGCGGATTTATCGCCCTCTATGCCCTGGATCTTGGTCTCCAGCTCGGCGATCTTTTCCGCATTAGCCTTGCGCTGCTCCTGAATCTCCTCGATAGTCTTGGCGGCGTAGGTGTCGGCAGCGTTGTCCGTCGCCGAGGGGAAAACTGTCAGGACGCCGAAAGAGATAGCGGCGCAGGTGATGAATGTCAGGATCTTTTTTGTCTTTTTTAATAAGTACATTTTATACATCTCCTTAAACGTTCAGGTGCTTGCGTGTGCTTATGACGCTTCCGATCGCACCGGCAAGAGAGCCGGCAACGAGATACGCCAGCCCCACATAGAGCCGGATATCCGCGAAGGGGATAAGGCTGCCTGCGCCAAAGACGTTGATGAGCATACCTTGCGACATAAACATATTATAAACGGAGCGATAGACTGCCCAGGTGATGAAGAATGCTCCTGCGCCGGAGAAAAATCCGGTGACGAGACCCTCCACGAAGAAAGGCGTCCTGATGAACGCGTCCGTTGCGCCTACGTATTTCATGATCTGGATCTCCTCGCGCCGGGCGAAAACGCTCGCCTTGGTGGTGTTGGAGATCATTATCATCGACACCGCCGCCAGCGCCACGATGACCGCCAGCGCGATAATGGTGATAGCCCGTCTCAGCTCCCGCAGGAACTCCGCCACCTGAATGGAGCACTGCGCCAGACGCACGTCCGCGATCTGAGAAATTACCGCAGTCGTGTCCTCGATAGTCTCCACGTCGGCGACCGTCAGGCTGAATCCGTCGGGCATAAATTCCGCGTCGCTGATAAGATCGAAGATCTCCTGCCCCTTTACGACCTGAGTTTTCATCCGCGCGTAGGCTTCCTCCTTGGGGATGAAAGCTACGGTTTTGATGTTTTCAAGCCCGTTCAACTGGGCGGTGATCTCCTCCACGCGCTGGTCGGAAGTTCCGGTCTCCAGGTAGACGGCGATCTCGTTCTGGTTGCCCAGACCCAGTATCATGGAGTTGGTATTGATGTAGAAAAGTGCGGAGCAGCCCACAAGGAGCAGCGAGATCAGCAGAACGCAGAAAGTTGCGAACGCCATCATCTTATTTTTCCAGATGTTCTCCACACCCTGATTTGCCAGATATTTTACGCCGCTGAGCTTCATCTCGCACCTCCGATCAGTTCGGGAGACGGGGTCTCGGCGTCCTCGATGGGGACATCGACCTCGACGTCGAAGCCGGCTGGGATATCCTCGGCAGTCTCCGCCTCCGGGAACTCCTCGGGGATGCCGGGAGCGCTCTCCTCTGATTCAGGTTCGGGGATGTCGTCCCGACCGGGAATTTCCGGGACAAGCTCAGCCGAGACCTCAGCGTCCGCAGAAGAATTGCCCATGATCGCCGCGATAACGTCGTCAACGTAAGGCTCGTCGGTCGCTCCGGACTCCTGCCCGTAGTCCCGTGACACCGTATAGTCTGGATCTCCGGCATATGCGGCGTTTTCCACAGCCTGTGCCAGCTCCACCTCCGGGAGGATCTCGGCGTTTGTGCCGGTGATGACCTCGTCATAAACGACTTCTCCGCCGGTTATGTTGATTATTCGTCCGCCGAAGTGGCGAACCAGGTCGTGCTCGTGGGTAACCATAAGTATAGTCGTGCCCTGATCGTTGATGCCTTTCAGCAGCTCCACGATCTCGTAGGACAGCTCCGGGTCGATATTTCCGGTAGGCTCATCGGCGATGATGAGCTGTGGGTCGTTTACCAGCGCGCGGGCGATCGCCACACGCTGTTTTTCGCCGCCGGAAAGCTCGTCCGGGTATGAATTTGTTTTCGCCTGCAAACCGACCAGCGAGATAACGTAGGGGACTCTTTTTCTTATATATTTTAACGGAGCGTCAAGTACACGGAGGACGAAAGCGATATTTTCGTAGACCGTCATTGACGATATCAGGCGGAAATCCTGGAAAACGAAGCCCAGTGTGCGGCGAAATTCCGGGATTTTGCGCCTTTTAAGCTTGCTCAGGTTATAGCCGTTTACGGTGACCGTACCGCTTGTGGCGTCTATTTCTTTCAGGAGCAGCTTTATCATGGTACTCTTTCCCGCGCCGGATGAGCCTACGACGAAAGCAAAGTCGCCGTCGTTTATTTTCAGGCTGACGTTATTCAAGGCGTCAACGCCGCTGGAATAGGTCACGGACACGTTCTGAAGCTCTACCATGCTGTCACCTTCCTTTTAAAATGCATAAATTTTAACTAAAATCAGAATTTGACGGGGTTGGCTGAGAGATATTTTTTGACCATAAGCGCGATCTTGAAGATGATCGCGTGGTCGAACTCCCGGAGATCCAGACCTGTCAGCTTCTTGATCTTTTCCAGTCTGTAGACCAGCGTATTTCTGTGGACGAAGAGCTTGCGCGACGTCTCCGAAACGTTCAGGTTGTTCTCAAAGAATTTCTGGATAGTGAACAGAGTTTCGTGATCGAGGGAGTCGATGCTGCCGACCTTGAACACCTCATGGAGGAACGTGTCGCAGAGAGTGGTAGGCAGGTGGTAGATGAGCCGCGCGATGCCCAGGTTGTCGTAGCTGATGATGACCTTGTCGGTGTCAAAAACCTTGCCGACCTCCAGAGCCATCTGAGCCTGCTTGAATGAGCGCGCCAGGTCTTTGACGCCCACAACGGCAGTACCGATGCCCACATTTACCCTGGTGTAGAACTCGCTGGAGAGGGTGTCGGCGATAGAGCGCGCCAGCTTTTCAAGGTCGCGGGCGTCAACCGTGGATTTCAGCTCCTTGACCAGCACGATATCGGACTCGGTGATGTTGAAAACGAAGTCCTTGTTCTTGTCCGGGAAGAGGTTCTGGATGACGTCGTAGGCGGAAATATCGTTTGCCGAGACGATGCGGATGAGGAACACGGCGCGGCTGATCTCCGCGTTGAAGTGAAGCTCGCGCGCCTTGATTACGATATCGCCGGGGAGGACGTTGTCCAGGATAACATTCTTGATGAAGTTGTTGCGGTCGTATTTTTCGTCGTAATACTGCTTGATATTTGACAGCGTGATCGCCAGGATGCTTGCGTACTTGGCGGCTGAGTCGTCCACGCCCTCCACGAAAACGGCGTAATCGGGCTTTACACGAGAGCCGAAGGGCTTGTAGGTGTAGCCGTCGCGGATGAAGATATCGTGGGAATCGCTGAGGTCGAGGGAGACGAATTCGTTGGTAGTGCCGACCTTAGAGAGGTCGCTGCACGCGATAATTGTAGCGGTCTCGTCGACTACGCCCATGGTAGTATCAATGGTATCTCTCATCTGGTGGACTAAACCCTGAAATAATCTGTTGGACATAATATTGATCCTTCCTGAAATAAATTTATAAAACTCAAATTAATATCATTACATATTACAAATTGTAACATATAAATATGAATATATCATTAACAAATTGTTAACTTTTTATTTTCTATTCGTACTTTTGCCAATTTTTATGTGTTGGAATTGTGATAAACTAACAAAGAAAATTATTTATTAATACAATTCGGTAACATTTTTCTCCCGAAATAGAGAAGAAAGTTACAGAGAGGTTACATTTTCTCCGGCTGGTCGATTTTCAGCATAGTCAGCACGTTTCGCAGTACCTGACGTACAGCGGTGCAGAGGAGTATCCGTGCGCCGCGCAGCTCCTCCGTCTCCGCGTTCTTGACGCTGCATCCGTCGTAGAAGCGGTGGAACAGAGTCGCCAGATCGAAGGCGTACTTGGTCATTTTTGCCGGGTCATACTGTTTTGCAGCCATAACGATCTCTCCGGGCAGCGACGCCAGGTGGCGGATAAGCTCGATCTCCCGGCTCGTTCTCAGCAGCGTGAAATCGGCGTTTTCCGGGATGCTGATGCCCTCCGCCGCCAGATTGGAAAGGAGGCTGCAAATTCTCGCGTGGGCGTATTGAACGTAGAAAACCGGGTTCTGGGATGACTGCTCCACAGCCAGGTCGAGGTCGAACTCGAACTGGGAATTTGCCTCCCGGAGGTTGAAATAGAACCGCGCCGCGTCTATCGGGATCTCGTCCAGCAGAGTCACAAGGGTGATCGCCTTGCCGCTTCTCTTGGAGAGCTTCACGGTCTCGCCGCCGCGGACAAGGCGCACCATCTGCATGAGTACCACGTCCAGCCTGGAGGCGTCCACACCCAGAGCCGTCAGCGCCGCTTTAAGACGGGGCACATAGCCGTGGTGGTCGGCTCCCAGAACGTTTATCGCCTTGTCGAAATTCCGGGTCACCAGCTTGTCGCAGTGGTAGGCGATGTCGGGGACGATGTAGGTGTACAGCCCGTTGCTTCTGCGGAGGACGAAATCCTTGTCCATTCCGTAGTCCGTCGCCCTGAACCAGACCGCGCCGTCCTGTTCGTAGGCGCTGCCGTTCTCCAGGAGCTTGTCCACCACGGCTTTCGTCTCGTTTTTCTCGTGGATGGCGCTCTCCCTGAACCAGTTGTCGTAGACGATGCGGTATTTTTTCAGGTCGCGCTCCAGACCGGCTATATTAATAGGAAGCGCGTATTCCGACAGCGTCTTTCTCCTGTCGCTTTCGTCGGCGGAGGAGAGACTGTCGCCGTTGAGGCGGTAGTAGTTGTAGGCGTGCTCGATGATATCCATGCCCAGGTAGACGTCCTCGGGCATCTCAAAATCCATGCCCTCGCCGCTGCCCTCGTAGATAAAGCGGAACAGCTCCTCCGGGTCGGGGTTCGCCGCCATAGCCGCCCTGCCCTTGCCGGAGCAGAGCTGCATATAGCGCAGGTCAAGGGATTTGCCGAACTTCTCGATCTGATTTCCGGCGTCGTTGACGTAGAACTCGCGCTCCGCCTTATAGCCTGCCCAGTCCAGCACGCTTGCCAGACAGTCGCCGATAGCGCCGCCCCGGGCGTTTCCGATGTGCATTGGACCCGTGGGGTTGGCGGAAACGAACTCTACAAGCACCCGTTTTCCGCCGCCGAAGTCAGTCCTGCCGTAGGAATCGCCCTCCTCCAGCACGTTTTTCACCACGTCGGCGAACCAGTTGTCGTTCAGGAAGAAATTCATGAATCCCGGTCCGGCGATTTCGGCGCGCTGAAAAACCGTGCCCTCCATGTCGATTTTTTCCAGCAGCATTTCCGCGATCTTCCTCGGGGGCATTTTAAACGCCCGGGCGCATACCATAGCGGTATTTGCGGCGAAATCCCCGTGGGATTTGTCCGCCGGAATTTCTACTGTAAAGTCGGGGAGCAAATCCGCCGGAGCGCTGCCCTCCGCAACGAGCTTTCCGAGAGCCTCTAAAATGAGCTGACGAAGCTGCTCGGAGGCTGATTTGATAAGGTCTGACATTTCAAACGTCCTTTCGTTAATTTATTTTCATAATTATCTCATTGTCCGATAAATAGGCGCTGTTCAGGTCGAGGGTGTACTTCATGTACAGCTTTCCGTCCTCAGCCAGGGTGTTCCTGATAGCGTGGGTGTACACGCCGATCTGCAAATTGCCGTAGGGCGTGCCGTACTGACAGAAATGCTTCCTGCCCACCTCCAGGGAGAGCGCCGAATTTGCCGTTCCCTCCCGGGTGATATACGCCTTTCCGCCGTCCGTCTTTATGGTGGTGACAGAGCCTTCAAAGCCGGTGGCGGCGGTGTCCTGGTAGGAAATAACGTCGAATTTCCCGGACTTTTTGTGGGTCGCACGTGTCAGAAGCTCCGTCTCGTTTTTTTCGCCGTTCTGCCACTGGATACTGGTCAGCGACAGCATAACATTATCTTTCAAGAAAATTCTCCTTTAATAGCTTTTTTCGGCGCTTTCCACAGCCTGCTCAAGCAGACCGTCGGTCAGCTCCTCCATGTCCGTGCCCATATGCGCCATAAGCTTGGGATAGACGCTGTTCAGGCGCATTCCCGGGGCAGTGCCGATCTTGTTCAGCAGCAGATCGCCCTCGTCGGTGAGGAAAAAATCCACCCGGGCGAGACCCTTGCAGCCCAGCGCCTTGAACGCCTTTACCGCCGTTTCGCGGACAAATTCCGCCGTTTTCTCCGGGATATCAGCAGGGATGATGAGGTCGTCCCCGGAGGTTTTCCGCACCTCTGTGGGATCGTAGACCCGGTCTGTGGGCAGGATCTCTCCCACGTCGGAGGCGACAGGCGAATCATAGCCGAAGATCGCCACCTCCAGCTTACGTCCGCTGACGTATTGTTCCACGACCACCTTGTTGTCGTTGGAGAACGCGATCTTCACCGCTTTCACCAGCTCGTCCATATTTTCTGCGACGCTCGTGCCAGCGCTGCAGCCGCTGTTAGCCGGCTTCACCACCAGCGGAAAGGGGATATCTGCGGCTATTTCACGGCATTTTCCCTCGATGTTGCTGATGTCGCGCTGGGTGATGAGCTGCCAGTCGGCGGTGGGGATGCCGTAGTCGTCCAGCACCATGTGGGTGTGGGATTTGTCCATGCAGGACGCCGAGGCGAGCAGACCGCAGCCCACGTAGGGGATACCGGACATATCGAGAAGTCCCTGAACAGTTCCGTCACCGCCGTTTTTTCCCTGTAACAAGGGGAAAACCACGTCCAACCTGCGCACGGAAGCTTCGCCGTTTTCCAGGACGACGATGCCTCTGTGGAGAGGGTCGGGGGAGATGAAAGCGGAGGCGCAGTCCGGGTTGGATTCCCAGCTTCCGTCGGCGATCTCCGACCAATCGCCGGGAAAATAGAGCCACCTGCCTTTGCGCGTGATGCCGAGGGCGATGACCTCGTACTTGTGCCTGGGGATGCTCCTGATGACCTCGGCAGCGGACGCCAGAGAGAGGTCGTGTTCCTGGGATGTACCGCCAAAAATAACGGCAGCCTTGATTTTTGCCATAGCTAACTCCTTATAATTTTATTCAATCACATCTATTGTATCATATTATACAAAAAACTGCAAGTATTTTTTGCGAAAATTCTAAAAATCCGGTAAATGACGTACATCTATCACAATTATCAACAAATAGCATTGTGCATTTTAACGAAAATATACTGCCTCCGCAATAATAAAAAAGTCCGGGGAAAGCTGTATGCTGTAATATCACACAGTTCCGCCGGACTTTTTTAATTTATTGAACTTATCTCCTGCCGAGTTCCTTGTCTTCTTCGCTCGCATTGTCGTATTTCAGAATATAGTCGTATATCCGTTCAGCAGTCGTATAAGCGACGCCTACGTATGTATCGGCGCATCCGTAATAGAGCGCGATCCTGCCCGTTTCGCCGTCGCAGAGTGCGGCGCAGGGGAAGGTGACGTTGGGCACAAACCCCGTAGTTTCGTAGTTTTCCTCCGGCGTCAGGATGTACCGGGAGCAGCGGTGAAGCACCCGGGACGGCTCGTCGATGTCCAGAATTGCCGCTCCCACGCTGTAAACATAGCCGTTGCAGGTGTTGACGACGCCGTGATAGAACAGCAGCCAGCCCTTGTCCGTCTCGATAGGCGCAGCGCCTCCGCCGATTTTCAGATTCTCCCACCAATTGCCGTTTCTCCCCATAACATGGCGGTGTCTGCCCCAGAATTCCATGTCCGGGCTTTCGCTGACGAAAATATCCCCGAACGCCGTGTGACCGTTGTCGCAGGGGCGCGACAGCATGACGTAATTTCCGCCTATTTTCCGGGGAAAAAGCACTGCGTTCCTGTTGTAGGGCAGCATGGGATTTTCCAGGCGCGTAAAGCTGGTGAAATCCGAGGTTTTCGCGATGCCGATAGTCGGCCCGAACATATCCTGACACCAGACGGCGAAATATTCGTCCTCAACCTTGATAAGCCGGGGGTCGTAGGCGTAAACGGGCTGAAACGGCTCGCCGCGCTTATCCGTAAACTTAATTTTTTCCTCATCGAACTGCCAGTTTAAGCCGTCGGCGCTTCGTCCCAGATAGATGTGGGGGATGCCGTCGCACTGTTCGCCGCGGAAAACTCCCACGAAGCCGTCCCGGTAGGGGATGACCGCGCTGTTGAAGATGCGTGCCACGTCAGGCAGCGGATTCCGCCGGATTATGGGATTTTTGCTGTGCCGCCACATGGGAGCAGCGCAGCCCTCCGGCATATCTTCCCAGGGGATGTTGGGCAGTGCAGGCGCAATTAATTTAATCTCAGACATAATTTTTCTCTCCGTTGTTAAGCAAATTCTGATTAAAAGAAACTATAAATTAAGTATACACCATCTTATTAATAAAGTCAAGGATATTGCTGACATTTTGTATCTCCCGGAATATTTTTGTTGAAAAAAGAGATTTTTTTAACTTCCCTTTGTGTAATTTCAACATATCTCCGGAAAATGTAAAATTTTGATAAATATGTAGATTTTTTCGGAGATGTGTGCTATAATTAAAAGTATAATGCGTATGTAGAAAGGGATGCAGATATGACTGTTTTTGACTTTGTTTCAGCCGTTTCCTCCGGCAGGCTGAATGACGATTTTCGCCGTATCTACGGCAATTCCGATATGGAGCTGCTCCGCCAGAGAGCGCGCTTTCTCGATGCCGCCGAGCATTTTTCCCGGCTCTACCCGGAGCGGCAGGAGATTCACGTTTTTTCCGCCCCCGGTCGGACTGAGATAGGCGGAAATCACACCGACCACCAGCACGGACACGTCCTGGCAGCCGCGGTAAATCTGGATGCGATCGCCATTGTCTCTTTTCACGATGAGGGCGTTGTGCGGCTGAAATCCCAGGGTCACAAGGCTGACGAGATCTGGCTTGACGACCTCTCGCCAAGAGATGAGGAGCGCGGTCACGGCGGAGCTATCATCCGGGGGGTGCTGTCGAAATTTGCCGGAAAATCGGTGAAAATCGGCGGATTTGACGCCTATACCGCCTCCGATGTCATGAGCGGCAGCGGTCTTTCCTCCTCGGCTGCCTTTGAGGTGCTGCTGGGGACGATAGTTGATAAATTCTACAATAACGGCAAATTCGGCGCAGTTGAAATAGCAAAGTGTGGTCAATATGCCGAAAATGCCTACTTCGGAAAAGCAAGCGGACTCATGGATCAGACCGTCAGCGCAGTTGGCGGATTTGTTGGCATCGACTTTAAAAATCCCGATTCTCCGTCGATCCAGCCCATAGACTTCGATTTTTCCGGCTCGGGCTACAGCCTGTGCATCGTTGACACAAAGGGCAGCCACAGCGACCTCAGCGACGACTACTCCCTTATCCCGGCGGATATGCGTGCCTGCGCCAGATGCCTGGGAGCTGACGTTCTCAGCGATGCGGATGAGGATGAGTTTTACGCGAAACTGCCTGAAATTCGGGAAAAATGCGGCGACAGAGCAGTCCTCCGGGCGGCGCATTTCTTCGCGGAGACGGAGCGTGCCCGGCTGGAGGGCGAGGCTCTCGAAAGAGGGGACACGGAGGAGTTTTTCCGCCTGGTGAACCAGTCCGGGGACTCTTCGGCGTTTCTCCTCCAGAATCTTTATTCGCCAAAGCGTGCGGACGACCGGGAGCTGATGGTAGGCATCCTGGCGGCGAAGCGTTTCCTCCGGGGAGGCGGCGCGGTGAGAGTCCACGGAGGCGGATTTGCTGGCACTATCCAGGCGTTTGTGCCTGCCTACGCCGCCAAGGGATTCGCCGCAGAGCTTGACAGGATCTTCGGCGAGGGAAGCTGTAGAGTTCTCAGCATACGTCCGGTGGGAGGAATTGAAATTTCTCTGTAATAACCAAAATATAGGTTTGGATATTAAAAAAAATATATATTACGTCTGAATTTTCTTCAAGGGGATTTGCAAATGAGTAAAAAAATTAAGGATGAAGAGGGGATGATACGTCTTATCCCCATACGTCGAAAGGGAATTTTCAGGCTCGTTTTCAGCCGTCTGGCAATAATTATCGGTCTGCTGGCTCTCCAGGTGGGGATAATCGTCATGATGTACCACCGCTTCGAGGAGATCTTGCCCTATTCCAAGATGATTTTCGGCGTTTTCACAATTGTTATGCTGCTGTGGCTGTGCAATACGGATATGGTCTACATCGCGAAATTTACATGGGCGATAATCTTCTTTCTCTTTCCCGTGCCGGGTGCGCTGCTGTTTTTCCTCACCATGAGCGATATCGGTCACCGCGCCCTGGCGAAGCGGACGTTCCAGCTCATCGGCGAGACCCGGGATAAGCTGCCCCACGACCCCGGCATCATGGGCGAACGGGAGCTGATGATCTCCGGCATGGACGACCTGTGCAAATACGTGAACCGGACGGGATGCTTCCCCATTTTCCGGGCTGAGGAGTTGGACTACTTCCCCAGCGGCGAGGCGAAATTCACCGCCGTTCTGGAGGAGCTGCGCAAGGCGGAAAAGTTCATTTTTATGGAGTATTTCATTATCGCCGAGGGCTATATGTGGAGCGAGGTGCTGAAGATCCTCCGGGATAAGGCGGCTCAGGGCGTGGAGATCAGGGTCATGTACGACGGGATGTGCGAGATGTCCACCCTGACCCACGACTACCCTCAGCGTCTGGAGAAGCTGGGCATCAGATGCCACGCATTTTCGCCTATAACGCCGTTTTTGTCCACATACTACAACTACCGCGACCACCGGAAAATTCTGGTGGTGGACGGAAAAGTCGCGTTCAACGGCGGTATCAACTTCGCCGACGAGTACATCAACCGCAAGGAGCGCTTCGGGCACTGGAAGGACACCGCCGTCATGATCCGCGGCAGCGCCGTCAGCAGTTTTACGCTGATGTTCCTGCAAATGTGGAATATCAGCGAGAAAGAGCCGGAGTGGGACAGGTGGCTGACGACGACCCCCGGAACTCCGGGAAAGGGCTTCGTTATGCCCTTTGCGGACTCTCCCCTGGACGACGACAAGGTGGGCGAGAACGTTATCATGGACATTCTGAACCGCGCCACCACCTACGTTCACATCATGACGCCCTACCTCATCCTGGACGGCGAGCTGGAAAATGCCCTGAAATTCGCGGCGGAACGGGGCATCGACGTGAAGATAATCCTCCCCGGCATACCGGACAAAAAGACCGCCTACGCCCTCGCCAAGACGCACTACAAGTCGCTGCTGAAAGCCGGGGTGAAGATCTACGAGTACACGCCGGGATTTGTCCACGGAAAGGTCATCGTCAGCGACGACAAAAAGGCGGTCGTCGGCTCCATAAATCTGGATTTCCGCAGCCTGTACCACCACTTCGAGTGCGCCACATATATGTACAAAACAAGCTGTATCGGCGAGATCGGGGCTGATTTCCACGACACCCTCAAGCTCTGCCGGCAGGTGACTTCCGAGACCATAAAGCACGAGCGGCTGTACTACAAGGTCGTGGGACGGCTGATGAAGTTTATTTCGCCTCTGTTTTAGAGGGAAATTGCGCGGAGACCTCCCCGGGAAATGTAAATTTTTTGTAAACTTTTTTCAATAATCAACGGTTTCCCATTGAAAAATGCCCGGAATCTCACCTCTTATAGAGGGGATAACTATATTCGCCCCTTTTTCGGAGGTTTTAGTATGATGAATTTCGGATTTATTCAATTGGGCAGGAATTTTATGGATTGGCGGTGGTACAGCGACGGAAATACCGTGCGGCTGTTCCTGCACCTGCTTATGAGCGTCAATTATGAGGACAAGGACTACCAGGATATCACCGTCCGCCGGGGGCAGCGGATAGCTTCTCTGGCTAAGCTGGCGGATGAGCTGAGCCTGTCAGTCCACCAGATACGCACCGCGCTGGAGCACCTGGAGAAAACCGGAGACGTGACAAGGTCATCGCAGGGCAAATTTACCGTAGTTACGGTAAATTCCTATGATGATTTTATTTTGCCGTCAAACGAATGCCAGGGCGGCGGCAAGGAAACGGCAGAGCCGCGGCAAGGCGATGGCAGCAATGTAATAAATAAAAAAAATAATAATAAATACAACAAGGAAAATAAGGGCGCGCCTGCCCCCGAAGCCGGAGCGTCTGTCAGCCCAGTCCAGCCTGAGCGGAAAACCACCGACCCCGATAAGCTCCGGCAGAAGTACGGGGAGAGGAATGTCCGGGAATACGAGGACAGACTTCGCCGGTGGATGGCTTCCAAGGGGATTGCCTCTGTGGGCGACTACTGGGGAACTGTCGAAAAATGGCTGGAGCGTGACAACGTCCCGAAAATTAGCTATAGCGACGGCTTTGACCCGGAAAAATACAAATTTTTAATTAATAATTTTAAGTCATAAGAGGGGAAAACTATGAGTAAATTCAGAGACCAGCATATGCAGATAAACTGGCACGAGCTTGCCGGAAATGACGACAATACGCCTGTTTTAGGGGCGACGCTGGAGGAAAAATCGGCTCTGGTGGGCAGAGTGGGGCTGATGATGCTTTCCGTGGGGACGGCTGCCTGGCGTGTACGTGCGTCCATGAACAAGATCGCCCGGGGACTTGGCATCACCTGCACCGCCGATATCGGGCTGCTGGCTATCGCCTATACCTGCGAAGGTGACGGTCAACTGTGTACAAATGCCCTCTCACTGCGGACGACCGGTGTGAACACCCACAAGCTGCGCTATCTGGAATATTTCGCGGACAGCTTCGGCGACCGTGCCGACAAGTACTCCGCAGGACAGTTCCATCAGATACTGGACAACATCGACCGGCTGAAAGGCAACTACAGCCGTCTGGTTCTGGGATTTGCCTCCGCCTTTGCCTGCTGCGCGTTCACCTTTCTGCTGGGAGGCGGTCCGGTGGAGATGATATGCGCCTTTTTCGGCGCAGGCGTGGGAAATTTCGTGCGGAAAGGGCTGCTGGAACGGAAGATAACCCTCCTCGCCAACGTCTTTCTGGGAGTCGCCTCCGCGTGCATCACCTACGCCGCGCTCATCCGGCTGGCTGAGGCTGTGCTGGGAGTTTCGGCGCTCCACCAGGCTGGGTACATATGCTCCATGCTTTTCATAATCCCCGGATTTCCGCTGATAACCGGGGGACTCGACCTCGCCAAGCTTGACCTGCGCTCGGGACTGGAGCGGATATCCTACGCCCTGCTCATCATCGTCACCGCCGCCGTGACCGGGTGGGTGACGGCCAGCGTTTTCAGCCTTGCTCCGGGAGAATTTGCCGATCTGGAGCTGAGCCTGCCTTTGCAGCTCACATTCCGCCTCATCGCCAGCTTTGTGGGAGTTTTCGGCTTCTCCATGATGTTCAACAGCACCCCGAAAAACGCCCTGACAGCCGGACTTATCGGCATGGCGGCGAATCTGACCCGGCTGGAGCTTATCGACTTTGCCGGACTGCATCCTGCGGTGGCGGCTTTTCTGGGAACGCTGACAGCCGGACTTCTGGCGTCCGCCCTGAAACCCCTTTTCGGCTTTCCGCGGATAA
Source organism: Ruminococcus sp. (assembly GCA_017935865.1). GTDB lineage: Bacteria > Bacillota > Clostridia > Oscillospirales > Ruminococcaceae > Ruminococcus. Next base: position 22,788 of record JAGBGT010000031.1, read on the forward strand.
CCGTCACCGTGCCTGCTATCGTCATCATGGTGCCGGGAATGTACCTGTACAAGGGCGTATACTTCCTTGCCCGGAACGAGCTGGGGGAGGGCGGCTCATGGCTTGCCCGTGCGCTGCTGATAATCATTGCGCTGCCCATGGGACTTATCGCCGCCAGGATAATCACCGACCGGAATTTCCGCAAATCCACGTGATCCAGCCAAAACATTCCCTTTTATGGGACGCTTTCAGGCGCAGAAAAACGACTCCCGAATCCGGGAGCCGCTTTTCTTATATCATTATATTTTGAGAAACAAGCTATTTTATGAAAGCGATGTGAGCTTGTCAATAACCTTGGCGTCGTACTTCTGGATCTCCAGGGAGTCCAGAGCTGTGATGCCCTTTGGCTCTACAACGTCCGCGTTAGCCAGTCCGGCAGCGGAGAGAGCGTACTTGTCGCTGTTTCCGATAGACTGGAGAATGAGGGTAGCGTCCGCGATGTCTACCGTGCCGTCGTTGTTTGCGTCACCGGCAACTCCGCTTGAAATAGGAGCGGCAGTTGTTGTAACGACGGGCTGAGGAGATGTTGTTACGGGAGGCTTCTCTGTAGTCTGTGCAGGCTGAGTAACGGGAGGAGTTGTTGTCAGCTTCTTGTTGTCCATGCATCCGCCAAGCTCCTCGAACACGCCGTTCAGCTCGGTGTAGAGGGCATCGCCTGTCTTTTCGGAGAGAACGTATGCGCCGGAGGGGATGTACGACAGCGATGAATCAAGCTCGAAGCCTGCATACTTGTTTGCGCTGCTTACCTTTTCGGTCTTGGAGGAAACAACTGTAGCCTCCTGCTTTGCGTCCTTTTTCAGGCTGATGAAAGCGTCGTTCCAGCTCTTGATAACGCCTCCGGAGGTAACTACGCCGGGGTTCTTGCACTCGTTGACGAATGCGTTGTACTCGGAGAAGATGTAGGAATTTGCTCTCGGATTCTGGCAGTAGCTGGTCTGTCCGTCGAACACGTTGTTGTACATATGGATGTTTGCCTGACGGGCAAGAGGGCCTCTCGACTCGCAGTTCTTCCAGTAGTTGTGGTGGAACGAGATGTTGTACTGGATATTGCTGTCTGATGCGCCTACCAGGTTAGTCTTGTGGTAGCCCTCGTAGTAGCAGTAGCTGTTTGTGAAATACTGACCGCGCTTGAAATCGCAGGCGCCGTCGCCCTCAGCCTTGTCGGATTCGGCAGGGTTAGCGATCTTGGGAACGTAGAATTCGCAGTTGTGGATCCAGCATCTCTCAACGGAAGCGGTGAGCTTGGCGCTGTCGCCTGTGCCCTCCTGAACGCCCTCCATGCCGATGCAGTCCTCGGGAACGTTTCTGAATGCGATATTTCTTACCTCGAAGGATTTGCCCAGGGCAGGAGCGGCGGATTCTGCCATAAAGTGGAAGCCCCAGCCGTTTACGCAGGCATCGTTGCCAACGCCCTCGATAGTGATGTTCTTGCCGGACTTGATTCTCGCCATTCCGCCGTTGTCGCCGACAGATCCGCCGTAGTTAGCGGAGTCGAACTCTGTAACGCCCTTGGGAGCTTCAACATTGCCCACGATCCTGATGACCAGGGGAGTGCCGTCCTCGGCAATCTTCTTCATGATTCCGGCGTTTGAGTTAGCCGTACCGCCGTTGGCTGTCTTGCCGTTTCCGGAGTCCATGCCGGCGGAGTTGAGGATATTTCCGATACCTGTAACGGTCGTGCCGTCCTTGGACGTGACAGAAACAGTGTCCTTGTTGCCGTTTGTGATGTAGAGGACTTTTGCGCCCTCTTTCAGCGTGCCGTCGTCGTTATATGCGCCTACGCCGTCGCTGTAGTTAAAGTGAGCGTAGCCGGAGCGGTCCTGCTGACCTACCACGATTCCGGGCTGAGTTACCTTGCCAGCCGTAGTCTCAAGAGTGATGCTGTATGTGCCGGGCTTCAGTCCCAGGAGGTCAACGCGGACGCCCTCGTCAACGTCTCTTACCAGGTACTCCAGGTCGTCGCCGGTGAGCTTTCCGCTTGCCGCGCCGCTGTAGGAAACGCCTGTTACGTTTGCATCCTTGATTCCGGAGCATACCAGATAAGCCATTTCATTCCAGCCGCCTGCGTAAACCACGCTGATATTTCCGGAGGGAACAACGGGCGCGGGAGTCGTTACAGTCGTAACAACAGGAGTATTACCGCCCTGTGTCGTCACGGGAGGAGCTGTCACAACGGGAGTTCCGCCCTCACCGCCGAACGCGATATAATACAAGTTCATGGAGTCGCCCTTGGTGATAGTGTGCGCGCCTGCGCCAATGTCGAGGGTCAGCGTGCCGTCGGCGTCAATGATGTACTTGTCGCCGTCAACCTTGATGCTCTTGGATGCGCCGTCCGTAACAAGGGTGAGAAGTCCGGAAGAGCCTGCCGTAAAGCTGACGCTTGTGGCGGATTCCATCTTCATGCACTTGGACAGCGTCATGCCGTTGTATGTGATAGCCGTGGGCTTGCTGTTCATGTTTCCTGTGATGGTGTAGAAGCTGCTGGACATCTCATTCTCGGTGAAGTTGTGTATCTGTCCCCCTGTCACGCCGGGATTTGTGGGAGGCGTGGTCTGAACGGGCGTGGTCTGGGCAGGCGTAGTCGGCTGAGTCTGGGAAGGAGTCGTCGTGGGAGGGTTGGAAACGTCCTCCTTGAAGCCGCTGCCGATAGAAACTATAGAGTCCTTATAAGCCACCAGAGCAGATTTAAGCTCGGGAATTACCGCGTAATTCGTATCTTCCTTGGCGTCGTCGAAATCCCACTTGAAGTCGCCGCCGTCTACGCGTCCTGCCTTGGCGGTCACGATCGCCGGAACGTCCTCAGCCGCGTCAACGCTGTAGCTGTAGAAGTCGCCTGCTGTGTCGAAGTTGTTGTAGCCTGCGCCGCCATTTGCCGCCTTAACGGAGGAGGGAACGGTCTCAGTTCTGGACTTGGCGTCGTAGAAATCGAACTGGGTGTTGTCGGAGCTGTAGGGCACGTATGTTCCGCCCTGGAAAACGTTGCCGTAAGCCTTTATCATGCCGCCTGTCTCGCCGGAGAATGTGCCCTCGCCGGCAGCGTCAGTGCCCTGACCGGAAATCATCATGGGCTTGGAGCAGTTGCGGAAGTAGTTGTTCTCCGCGAAAATATCGGAATCCGTAGTCGAGCCGATACCGTACTTGGCGTTGCCGTCGTAGTAGTTGTTGTAAACGTGTACTGTGGCGACTCTTACTCTCGGGTGACGGGAGTCGGAGTGGTCATACCAGTTGTGGTGATATGTGATGTAATTTGATGTATCGGAGCTGTTTGCGCCCTGGAGATTGCACTTTCCGTTGTCGTAGAAGTGGTTGTAGGAGTGGGTGATGTGGTGGGACTTCTTGGTGTCCAGCGCGCCGTCGCCCTTGACCTGGTCGGCATCCGATCCGGCATCGCCGTAGAAGTAGTCGCAGTTGTGAACCCAGCAGTAGGAGTCGCCCTGCTGGAGACCGATGTTGTCGCCCTCGTCGCTGTTGCAGTTCATTGTGCCGATGTTTCTGATCTCCACGTCCACGCAGTTTTTCAGGACGATTCCCCAGCCGTTAGCCGTTGCGTCGCTGCCGATGCCCTCGATAGTCATGCCGGCGGAAGTTACGGTGTCAACCATAAGGTCGCCCTTGGGCATATTTCCGGGGTCGGTGATGTTGCCGATGATTCTTATTGAGATCGGGCGCGTTTCCTTGCCCTTTTTGTAAGCCGTAACGATGTTCTGGATGCCCTTGCACTCCACATTGCCCTTGCCCTCGGCGTTGAGAGAGGCGGTAACTGTGTCCTTGGTAGCCTCTGTTACGTAGACTACGATGGCGTTGTCTTTCAGCGTACCGTCAGCCTTGTAAGCTCCGGGGATGTGACCGTCGGCGAAAGCGTAGCCGCTTCTGTCGTGGGCGTAGACGCTCGCCGTGCCGGAAGCAGCCTTGGAGGAGTCCTCCTTGCCGTTGATGACGGGGACGATCTTCATAGTGTGGCTGCCGGCTTTGAGACCGACAGCATCGGCTCTCATGTAGCCGCTGTACTGTCTGATGAGCATAGAGTCGATTTGGACGCCGTCAACGTAGACGTTGTAGCCTGTTGCGCCGGAAACAGCGCCCCATGTAGCGTACATACCCTCGGCATAGCCGACAGTAGCGTTGATCTTGACGCTTGCCTCAGCAGCCACAGCATTGGTCATGCTGCCGAGGAGAGGAGCGGCGGCAGTGCCGACAGTTCCGGCAACAGCAGAAACGCTCATAACGGCGGAAGCAGCGATCGCCATGATCTTCTTCTTCATGATAGAATTTTTCATTTTCTTTCCCTCCGAAATAATTTTAAAATACAATGATATATGACCGGGACGAGTTCCCGACCCTGTGATTATATTATAGATCAAGTCGGGAGAAATTTCAATGATAAATAATACTGATTAACTGATGTATTGTGCTTTTGTGCAGAAAAAATTGAATTAAAATATCATTGACGACAACATCGGGATTCCAAAGGGACAATGTCCCTTTGGCAGAGTCCAGAGGCAGCGCCTCTGGCAGGGTTTGGGGCAGCGCCCCAAATCGGCGCAGCCGACAACATCGGGATTCCAAAGGGACAATGTCCCTTTGGCAGAGTCCAGAGGCAGCGCCTCTGGCAGGGTTGGGGGCAGCGCCCCAAATCGACCGCAGGTCGATGCAGCCTTCAGGCGTTCCCTTATAAACTTTTTGTCCGTATATAAAAATATAGAGAGAAATTTTCCCATTTAAAAAGGAAAATTTCTCTCTATATTTATTTGATGTGATTTTTAAATGTGTCAGTTGTGGTAACTGAAATTCTTGAATCGCCACGAAAGAA
>JAGBGT010000032.1 GCA_017935865.1 Ruminococcus sp.
AGAGGGGACGCTCTGCAAGAGAGAGCGTCCCCTAAAACTCCCGGTTTTCGTTTTTTGCGGCGAAAATAGAATTTCAGTTACCGAAAAGGCAGGGAAAAATTCTCCCTGCCTCTTTATATACGAACAACAAGTTTTAAGGGAACGCCCTCTCTTGCAGGGCGTTCCCTCTTTTCCAACAGTCCACCGGACTGTTGGAAAATTCACCATTTGCGGAGCGCCTGAAGTAAACGTCGACCTCCGGTCGACATGGGACTCCGTCCCAAACCCTGCCAGAGGCGCTGCCTCTGGACTCTGCAAAAGGGGCATTGCCCCTTTGGAATCCTGGTATTATTCTTTCTCCGAATTAATAAACATATCATATATCCGCCTGATCGCCTCGGGCAGATCGTTTTCATTGACTCCGATAATAACATTCAGCTCGCTTGAACCCTGGTCGATCAGCCGGACATTGATGCGCGCGTGCGCCATCGCCGCAAATACCCTTGCAACCGTACCCCTGGTGTTCTTCATTCTCCGTCCCACAACTGCGAGAATGGCAATGCCGTCCTCAATCTCCAGGTGGTCAGGCTCTACCTCCCGGCGAATCTCGGCAAGCACCTTTTCCCGGACAGGCTCAAGCTTTGCACTGTCCACCGTGATGCTCATTGTGTCGATTCCCGAGGGCATATGCTCGAAAGAAATGCCGTTGTTGTACAACACATTCATAACTTTCATGCCAAAGCCGATCTCGTTGTTCATCATCGCTTTCTCTATGTTGATCGTGCTGAACCCTTTTTTTCCGGCGATTCCGGTGATAGTGTGACCCAGGCTTTCCCGGCTGAAATCGTAGTCGTTGGACACGATCATAGTTCCCTTGTCCTCCGGCTTATTTGTATTGCGGATGTTGATCGGGATCCCGGCGGAGCGAACGGGGAAAATAGCGTCTTCATGGAGCACGGAAGCGCCCATGTACGCCAACTCACGAAGCTCGCGGTAGGTGATAACGTCGATAGCCTCCGGGTCGTCCACAATCCTCGGGTCGGCAACGAGAAATCCGGAAACGTCCGTCCAGTTCTCGTAGATCTCGGCGTTCACCGCGTTAGCGATGATAGAGCCGGTAACGTCAGAGCCGCCCCGGGAAAAAGTCTTAATGATACCCTCGGTGGTTTTGCCGTAGAATCCAGGAATTACGGCATTTTCCAGCCCCTTGAGGCGGCTGCGGACGGCACGGACGGTTTCGTCCAGGAGGAGTTTGCCCTTTGTGTCAAAGACGATAACGTCTGCCGCGTCTACGAAATTGAAGCCCAGATACGCAGCTAAAAGCTTGCCGTTCAGGAACTCACCGCGGCTTGCGGCATAGTCCCGGGCAGGACGGCTTTTCAACTGGGCGGCAATGATATCAAACTCCGCATCCAGGCTGATATCCATGCCCAGATCGGAAATAATGCCGTTGTAGCGGTCTTTTATCATCCTAAGATCGTCGGAGAAATCAACACCGCTTCCTGCAAGCTCACAGCACTTGTAGAGCATATCGGTGACCTTTATATCCTCAGAAAACCTCTTTCCGGGAGCTGATGGAACGACGTATCTGCGCTTATCGTCGGATTTTATGATAGCGGCGACCTTTCTGAACTGCTCTGCATCTGCGAGAGAGCTTCCGCCAAACTTCACAACTTTATTAGCCATGTGTAAAACCTGCCTTACTTTATTGTCATAAATATATCAATATATATTATATCCCCATTTTCCGGAAAAATCAATTGACAGAAAAGCAGAAAAAAGCGGAATTGAAGCTGTTTTTTTGGTGAATACGCTTGTACGCCGGTGAAGGACAGCACGATCAGTGTATCCTCAATAAGGAGCGGTATTAAGGGCGATCAATATTCTGACGACTATAGCTCAATGAAAAATCGGACAGATTATTGTGAGATATCGCCAAAAACTCGGTAATATTTTAAATGGATTTTGTTGCTGGGGATTTGAAATGAAACATGAGATATCAAGAGAAAACGAGAAAAAACGAGAGAATCCAAGAGAAAGTGGGGTATAGATTGAAAAAAATCCGGAAATAGGCTTGACAAGCCTGCGAAAATCGTGTATAATAGAAAAGCACTGTCGGGGAGAATGCGGTGTAAGCGGCGTTTTCCCGGCGAATACAAACTATTATGGAGGAAATTTTCTATGTCAACAACATTGGCTAAACCGGCAGAAGTAAGCCGTACATGGTATATCCTCGATGCAGAGGGTCAGCCTCTCGGACGTGTTGCTGCTAAGGCTGCTCATATCCTCAGAGGTAAGCACAAGCCCACATATACTCCCAACGTAGACTGCGGAGACCATGTTATCATCATCAACTGCGATAAAGCTGTCCTCACAGGCAGAAAGCTGGAGCAGAAGAAGTATTACTGGCACACAGGCTGGATCGGCGGACTCAAGTCCATCGCTTACAAGGACATGATGGCTGATCAGGCTGACAGAGCTATGATGATCGCTGTTAACGGTATGCTTCCCAATAACTCCCTGGGCAGAGCTCAGCTCAAGAGACTGAGAACCTACAAGGGCGCAGAGCACAAGCATGAGGCTCAGAAGCCCGTTGCTTACACACTTTAAATTAAGGAGGCTTTAAAATGTACGAATCAAAAGTTAAATACTACTACGGAACCGGCAGAAGAAAGCACTCCGTTTCAAGAGTAAGAATTTATCCCGGCAACGGTAACGTTACTATTAACGGCAGAAACATCGACGACTACTTCGGTCTTGAGACACTCAAGCTTCTCGTTCGTCAGCCTCTGGCTCTTACAGATAACCTGGATAAGCTGGATGTTGTCTGCACAGTTACAGGCGGCGGCGTTACAGGTCAGGCTGGCGCTATCCGTCACGGTATCTCCCGCGCTCTTCTCGAATTCAATGAGGAGCTTCGTCCCGTCCTCAAAAAGGCTGGATTCCTCACTCGTGACCCCAGAATGAAGGAGAGAAAAAAGTACGGTCTCAAAGCCGCTCGTCGCGCTCCTCAGTTCTCAAAGAGATAATTTTATCCCTTTCGGGATCATACAAAAAATCACCTCGCAGGTTTGTCCTGCGAGGTTTTCGTTTACATGACCACTTTGAAGCAAATGCTCCTGCCCTCTTCGTTTTCGACGATGACTTTAAATTTATGCTTGTCGATTATTGACTTTGCGATGGCGAGTCCCAGACCGTAGCCGCCGGTGGATCTGTTCCGGGATTCGTCACTGCGGTAGAATCTCTCAAACAGATTATCCTTTTCTGACTCTTTCACGCCTGAACCGGTATTGTACACCGAGAGTACCGTCCTGCCCTCTTCTCTGCCAAGGGAAACGCGGACTGTTCCGCCCTCTTTTGAGTATTTTATGGCGTTGTCGATGAAGATCGCGGTCATCTGCTTGATGTGCTGTTCGCTGCCGTTCACCATGATGCCCTCGTCCACGTTGAGGACGAAATTGCGCCGGTTCTCAAACGCCTGACATTCAAAGGGCAGAGCCGCTTTGGTGACTGCCTTGCTCAGGTCAAAATCCGTGCGGATGAAATCCCGTGTCTTGTTTTCGAGCCGCGTCAGGTTCAGCAGGTCGTTGACCAGGACGTTCATTCTTCTTGCCTGGTCGCGGATGTAGTTCAGCCATTTATTGTCCCCTAACTCGCCGGAAAGAACGTCGGCGTTGGCGGAAATGACCGTGAGTGGCGTTTTCAGCTCGTGGCTTGCATCGGAGATGAACTGCTTCTGTTTCTCGAAGGTCTCTTTCAGAGGTCGCACGATCAGTCCGCTGACGAAATACGCTGCAACAGAGAGGAAAACCAGGCTTACCAGCCCTACCGTGACCGTTGTTCGTTTAAGCTTGTTCATCATATTCATCTCGGCAGTCCTGTCCGTCAGAACCAGCAGCAGACCGTTGTTTTTTTTCTCGGCGCAGAAGCTCATATTCCCAGTCATGCCCGTTGATTTGCCGTTTTTCAGGATGCTGTCGATGTATTGCTGAGCCGTCTCCTCGGTCAGGTCGTCGTTGTTGAGGGAGGAAACGTACTCGCCCTTTTCATTTGCCATGATGACAAAAAAGTCGATAGAGCCCATAGATTTTGGTACGGTGTCCATGCGGTCACGGCGCTCGGGCGGAGGGTTATCCGCAAGCTTGCTGACGGTAACAAAGCTGCTGAAAAACTGCGGCTCTGCGGCTGGATATGTAACAGCAGGATCGCCGCCACTCCAGTCATGCCAGTGAGGTTCGCCGCCCTGACCCCAGATCTGCCGCGGCGGTTCATTTTCTTCCCACGGTCTGTCGTCCCAGCCGCCGGGGTTTCCCCATCCGCCATGCCACGGGTCGTCGGGCATATCTGGAGGTACCGGCTCCCAGCCACCGGGGGGCGCTGTTTCCACAGGCTGGGGAGGCTCAGGCACCCGGTTCTCCGTGGGAGGCTGGGCGTCAGTCGCTTTTTCCGTAGGAATTTCCCCTGCTTCCGAGGGCTTCTCGCCGGAGGTCTCAGGCTGAACAGGCACAGTTTCCGTCGGGTCGGTTTTCTCTCCGGCATTGGTCGTCACAACCGCGGTCTCAGGCTCTGTAGAGGGCTGTTCCGTTTTCGGTTCTGTTGCCGGAGAGCTGTCCTCTGTAGGCTTGTCCTTGGGAGGAGGCGCGCCGCCCTTGTGCCGATCGGGAGCTGTAAAGGTGAAAGTTGCCGTTTTGTCGTCATACTCCACTCCGGAGGCGACCTGCTGCAAAACTACCTTTGTCTGCCGCTCCATGAGGATGTCCATAATGATGTTTACGGAGCTGAGAACGCCGATGAAAATGGCGATGAGGACAGCGGTGATGATTGAGAAGAATTTCAGTTGAACGCGTTTGAACAAATTACGTCACCTCCTGTTATTCCAGAAAATAGCCGATCCCCCGGGCAGTTTTTATCTGTACGCCGGCATTTATCGCAGCTATCTTCTTACGGAGAAATGATATGTAGACCTCGATGTTGTTGTACTCCACGTCGCTTTCACTGCCCCAGATCTTCTCGATAATTCGTTCTTTCGGCAGAATCTGTCTCGGGTTTGCGATGAGCATTTCCATGACGTTGTACTCTTTCAGACTCAGCTTCACGTCGTTTCCTCCGCAGCTTACGGAGCAGGTGTTTTTGTGCAGCTCCATGCCGTTAAATTCCAGGCGGTTTTCGTCCACGATCTCGCCCTTTCGCCGGGTCATGGCGCGGATTCTTGCCAGCAGCTCTCCGGTGACGAAAGGCTTGGTCAGGTAGTCGTCAGCGCCGAAGTCCAGACCGTTGATTTTGTCGTCGATCTCGCTTTTGGCGGTCAGCAGGAGGACAGGCGTGCTGATTTTCTCCCGGCGCAGGTTTTTCAGCACCTCGATGCCGTTCATCCCGGGGAGCATAATGTCCAGGACGATGCAGTCGTAGATGCCTGTGAGGGCGTTATCCAGCCCGTCGATGCCGTTGTAAAACGTGTCCACGGAGTACATATTTCGTTTGAGAAGCTCCGACAGCGCGTCGGCGAGCTGTATTTCATCCTCAATTACAAGTATTTTCATTTAATCATTTCCTTTTTTATCAGAATTAACGTATAATATTGCATCTTACATTTATATTATATCACACTTCCTTTAAATAGTCTTAAATTTTTGTAAATATTATTGATTAAAATATTTGATTTGGAAAAAATCCGAAGAGTTTTTTGTGCAGAATTACAGAAAAAATATAAATCTATTCACAAATATTGACTGAATTGAAAGTTTGTGGTAAAATTAAACGTGTAGCAGCTTGCATATTTTACAAGCTGTTGATTTATTAATGTTTATTACAGATATAACGGAGGCAACACAGCACAGGGATAATGCCGGAGCTGCGCGGCTGATTTTTCGCCGGATAGAATGAAAATGACGCGCATACCCTATGCGTTTCGGGGAATTTGCGCGGAACAGCGAAAAAATCGCAGGCAGAGCCGCAAGGCAGCCATTGTGCGCGTTGCCTGGATAGGAGCGTGGATCTATGCTTTCACCACAGGAACGTGAGCACAAAAAAGGAGTTTTCGGCAGAAAATCCGGCGACCAGGCGAAGAAATATGAAGAGCTGTACGCCGGCTTCTGCACATCGGGTTACACTAAGCTTCTGGCGGACGAATACGCCGACGCTTTCGTCAACGACGCAAAAAAAGTTGCCCCAGGGGACATTATCCAGACTGCACGCCTCTACGACAAAGTCCATGACCTGAAATCGGCTTCGTTTTACCTCTCTATGCTGGAAGAGGTGAAGAAACTGTCCACAGATGAGCGGTTCGCGTTCTGCGTGGAAAATCTGAAAAACATCAGTAAGCTGGGCAGATGGCGCGAGGCGGAGGATTTCCGGACGGAAAATATTGATTTCCTACAGAAATACTCGGTCAAGGCGGAAGTGGATCAGAGGGCAGATTTGTACATCGCCCTGTCACTGTCTGACTGCGCTGCAAAACGCTATACTTCGGCATTTCGACTGCTCACCGGTTTTGGCTACAAGCCCAAGGGCAAGAACGATAAAAAATTGCTGGAGATCCTGACGACGGGAATTTATATTTGCGCAAAGTCTGGGGATAACGAGAGCCTGGACAATGCTGTCATGAACGCCAATGCGGCTCTGGGGCTGTTCACCGAGTTTGAGCACGGCTGGACAAAGGCGTTTTATCAGCAGTGTATCCGTGAGGCGGCGGAGGGAATCATCTGATTTCCAGAGCAAAATAAGACAGAAAGAGGTCTGCGGGCCTCTTTTGTTTATGTTAAAATAAAAAAATATATCAGGTTTTCGGAAATGATAGTTGATTATATTTTTTGATTATTTATTTCTGATGCACCGAATGCATTTACATTTTATTAAAATTTATTTTGGATCCCGGAGACTGAGAACACAGACTGATTGGATAACTTCCAGATATATCGCCGTTTCACACATATGATAAATATAATTAATCTATTAAATTTGAATTAAAGTTTATAAATATCGACTTAATATGTATTGATAAACTTATTGTTTTTATTAATAAAAAATAAATGTTTTATATTTAATAATTAATAGCAATATAGTGCTAAAAATGAGCAATATAGTCAATTGATTGACGGGCAAATATGGTCTATAATTGAATCATCGGAGAACGGGAAGCACGGTACACAGCCTTCGGCTCCGAGTTAATGATGCATTTTATGTATCCTGTGATCCCGGCAAGTACAGCACAAGCCGGTCGGTTTTAAACTCCGCCGACCACGTCTAAACAATACCTGCGCATCAGTTCCACCAAAAAGCTGATTGTGAACATTAATGCCTATAATATGTTCATTTGCCTAAATTCAGCGAGAGTTCCTTTACGATGCAAACAGCAGATACACCAGGGCTTAGCTGTCGGCTTTACGCCTGCCGGAGGGTATTTCCGTATAGAGGGTGCGGAAACGCCAAAATCCGTCCTTACAGACAGGACGGAACTTAATGATGAACAGCGGTTTTCAGCGGCGAAATTGAGAGGGTGTCGCTGAAGGCCGCTGTTTATTTTTATCTGTCCATTTTTTGTGAAAGCTGCACAAAAATCGGCGGTTATTTTTTTACTTATTTTGTATAGCAATTTATGGTAAAGTGTGGTATAATAGATTTAGTGGTATGGGCGTATTGCGTCCAGAACCGTAGGGCAGTCCGTCAACACGAACTGTCTGAAGTAAAAAAACGGAGGTATTTACCAATGGCAAAGAAATATTGTTACCTTTTCTCTGAGGGCGACGCTTCAATGAGAGAGCTTCTCGGCGGTAAGGGTGCTAACCTGGCTGAGATGACAAACATCGGCCTCCCTGTTCCCCAGGGCTTCACCATCACTACAGAGGCTTGTACTCAGTACTACGAGGACGGCGGAATCTCTGACGAGATCATGGCTGAGATCGAAGAGTATATCGTAAAGATGGAAGGCGTTACAGGCAAGAAGTTCGGCGATAAGGAGAATCCGCTCCTGGTTTCCGTTCGTTCAGGCGCACGCGCTTCAATGCCCGGTATGATGGACACTATCCTCAACCTCGGTCTGAATGAGACTGTTGTTGAGACTATCGCTGAAAAGTCCGGCAACGCTCGCTGGGCTTGGGACTGCTACAGAAGATTTATCCAGATGTACTCCGATGTCGTTATGGAAGTCGGCAAGAAGTACTTCGAGGAGCTTATCGACGAGATGAAGGCTAAGAAGGGCGTTACTCAGGACGTTGAGCTTAACGCTGACGACCTTAAAGAGCTGGCTGGTCAGTTCAAGGCTGAGTACA
>JAGBGT010000033.1 GCA_017935865.1 Ruminococcus sp.
AAACCCTGCCAGAGGCGCCGCCTCTGGACTCTGCAAAAGGGGCATTGCCCCTTTTGAAACCCGGTGTTTATCGACCTGCGGTCGATATGGGGCGCTGCCCCATACCCTGCCAGAGGCGTTGCCTCTGGACTCTGCCAAAGAGACTCCGTCCCTTTGGAATCCCGATGCTGCATTACGCCTTGCTGCTCTGTTTGCCGTGCTTTGCACGCGATATCACCAGAACCAGTGCGAAAAGCGCCGCAGCAAATAGCAACTGGATACCAAAGCAGGTGAACAGATCTTTCGCGTCCGACGCCGCCTTTGGAGCAGCGATGATCTCGTTTGCCCTGACGTACCAGTACGCCGGAAGAAAACGTGCTGCCGACACCACTCCGTCTCCCAGCAGACTAATGGGAACAAATACTCCGCAGAGAAAACTCATTCCGAGAGAAACCGATATTCCGATAACATTTATAACATTTTCCGCCGGCTTCAGCGACATTACAAACAGCGCGATGCCCGCCGAAACGAGGGAAAATGTAAAGCTGTTCAACAGGTGCAGACACTCCCTCGGCGTGTATGAAAAGCCGTTTATTGCAAAAATGATCAGATTTACAACTGCCCAGAGCCCTGCTGTATAAACTGCACATCCAAGAAAGATCTGCATGGTCTGGGAGGCAGCCGTCATACAGGAGCTTTCCATTCTCTTTCTGATCTCATTACCCTTCAGCACAAGAAGTATCGGGCAGAGAACGTCGACCATTATGGTAATGAAGATGAAAGGCAATTCCCTGTACATAACGCTCATACGACTATTTACGCCGGATGCAGAATTATCGCCTTCAGCGTTCTCTATCTTCACATTCACCTTCGCCGAAGCCAGCTCAGCGCCCTTTTCCAGCGCGGAGGACATATCCTCTCCCCCGGCAACATATCCGCGGACGGCGGATACGTACTCGTTCAGCGTGCTCTCGAAAAAGGATGCGTATAAAGTATTGGGATCTTTGTAATTCTCAAATAAATCCGATGTATCGCCGGCTGCCAGCTTCTCGCCGTAGCCATTTTTGATGATAAGAACATACTGGACTTTCTGATAAAACAGCTTATCAAGAATAACATCCTTGTCGTTTTCGACCTCGACCAGAGTGTGTACAGAGGCGATATGCTCCGTCAGCGCGCGGCTCTCCTCCGAATTATCCTCGTCAATGACCGCAGCCTTTATTTTCGTGCTGACAAAAGAATTGTCTCCGTTACCGGAAGTACCGCTGTTCAGCAAGCCTATGGCAACCATTATCATCACATACATTATAGCTATTCCAAGCTTGCTTTTCGCTATCTTCATAAAGACATTAAAGACTTGCATATTTTTTTCTCCTTGTCATCAAAAATCCGCCAACAGTGAAGATCACTATAATAATGAGCATAGTCACTATTTTTTCGATGTATTTGTCGTAGTCGCTGTAGAGGTTCAGACAGTAGAAGGAATCGGAGATAACTGCCGCCGGGTTGATCTTGTTGATTATCGGCGCGTGCTCCGATACAGTCGCCTTGATATCGCCTACCATCAGACCGCTAAGGGCACAGCCTACCATAGAAACGCTCATCAGTATACCAGCTTTCGCGCCAACGCCCATAGAACCGATAGAACCAACGAAAAATCCCATTGAAACTCCGACGCATCCGCCTAAAATGCCCGAAAGGTACACCAGCGGCAGTCTTGAACCAAAGTCTATGCCGAGAACAAAGGCGATATAGCTGGTGGAAATTATCACGCAGACCGCCTGCGCCAGGCAGCTTCCCAGCAGGCTGGCGATTATCTTTGTCAGCTTATTGACCGGGCTGACGTTGTTTCTCGCTCCCGTAACTGAAAGATTCGCCTGATTTTCTATTGCAATGTGAAGTCCTGTCAAAGAGCCGAACAAGCCCACCATAGCTATAAGATTATAGAAATACTGGATGTACGGGTCGGTATTGCCGTCGGTCAGCGGAATGTTGCTGTTTATATCCTCGCCGATCTCCATAGCCTCCACCGCGGCAGAAATATTCATGGGATTTTTTTCCGCAGCCGCTTTTATAACAGTCTCACGGGCGGTATACTGCCGGATAAAGCTTTCGATGATCGACGGCTCGACCCCGTCGGTTTCGGAAACCCCCATTGTCAGACCGTCTGCGTCAACGTAGATGATTCCAGAAATATCGCCCTTTTCCAGCAGTTCCGCCGCCGAATCCGCGTCGGTATACTCAGCCTTGAACAGCGGCTCTTCAGATTCCGCAATGCCTGTCATGACCGCGTCAAACACCTCGTTTTCAACATTTTCAACAACTGCCACCGGAATAGTGGAAACAGTCTCGCTGTTGTAGATATTTCCGAAAGCTATCTTGAAAAAAGTGCCTAAAACAACGGGGAAGATCATCAGCCACATTATCAGCTCTTTATTCCGCAGACCCACTTTCAGTTCATATTTTAAACTGTGAAAAAACATAACTTATCTCAATCCTTATCTCTTAATTCTTTTCCTGTGATCTCCAGGAAAACATCGTTCAGCGTAGGAAGTTCGGAATAAACTCTGCCGAAGTTCAGGTTGTCATCCTGTAAAACTCCGAGAATACGCACCAGATTGTGCTTTCCGCCGGAGCATTTTATCTCCAGCTTATTCTCATTGCAGCCGGCTTCGTAAACGTGAGGAAGTTCTCTCAGCCTGTTCATAGTCGACTCCGGAACGTCGGAGATCTCTATCTCGACCGTTTCCGTGTTCTTTATCATCTTTTTCAACTGCTCCTTTGAGCCTTCGGCGATTTTCTTTCCCTTATCCATAATAACTATCCTGGAGCAGAGCTGCTCGACCTCCTCCATGTAGTGGGAGGTGTAGATAACTGTCGCACCCTCCCGGTTCAGCTTCTGGATGCCCTCCAGAATATTGTTTCTGGACTGCGGATCAACGGCGACTGTCGGCTCGTCGAAAATTATAAGTTTCGGCTTGTGCGCGATCCCGCAGGCGATGTTCAGCCGTCTCAGCAGACCGCCGGACAGCTTTTTCGGAAAGAATTTCGTAAATTCCTCCAGTCCAACGAATTTTATGGCGTCGTCCACACACTGTCTGCGCTTTTCCTTATCCTTGATGTACAGACCGCAGAAATAGTCGATATTCTCCCGGACGTTCAGCTCGTTGAAAACTGCCACATTCTGCATAACAACGCCGATATTCCGCTTTATATCGTAGCTTACCGGAGTCATTTTCTTTCCGAATATCTCGATCTCGCCTTTGTCGAAGTCCAGCAGGGAAAGCAGGCAGTTTATAGTGGTAGTCTTTCCCGAGCCGTTAGGGCCGAGCAAGCCGAATATCTCGCCCTCTCTTATGTCCAGGCAGAGATGATCTACAGCGATGAGATCCTTGTATCTCTTAACCAGATTTTCTATTTTTACAACAGTTTCAGCCATTTTTTTGCTCCTTTCAGATGATATGCTAATTATATCATATCCCGGACAAAAAGTTAAGTGAACAGCGTCATGAATTTTATATGACAAATGTCATGTATCGACTCTTGACGAACACACCTGGATATGGTAAAATATAATTACAGTTGTACACGGAGATGATAAAATGAACAAAATAGCAGATAAGCTGCTGCTTCTGTTTTTGTGCATCGCCGCTTCCTCGTTTCTTCCCGACATAATATCTGTCATAACGGTTCTCTTAGTACTGATTTTCTCCTGCCTGCTGCAATCGGCAGAAAACAGCCGTTTCAGCGCACCTCTCGCCTGGCTGTACGGCGGACTTTGCATACTTCTTCCACCTGTCTGCTGCGGCTGCGGAATGATTTTCTATGACATAGCCGGCAGCCGAAAATTTCTCCGGGCTGCGCCTATCGCGGTAAGCCTTGCCATGAAGCCAGGCTCTTTTTCGGCGATACAGTGGGGCATTATTATATTCTCCCTCCTATTCGCCTTTTTTTCAAGAGCAAGGACTGATTCCCTTTTCCGGGCGGAAAACAAGCTGATTCAGCTCCGGGACAGTTACGCGGAGGCTGAGATACTGCTGACAGAAAAAAACAAGCAGATCATGGAGCACCAGGACGGCGAGATCTACATGGCAGCCCTGAAAGAGCGAAACCGCATCGCCCGGGAGATCCACGACAACGTGGGGCATCTGCTCACCCGGTCGATTTTGCAGGTGGGCGCGCTGACGGTCATAAGCAGCGACGATACGCAGAAAGAGGCGCTGAACAGCCTGAAAGACACCCTGAATACGGCAATGACGAATATCCGCCAAAGCGTCCACGACCTCCACGACGAGTCCGTTGACCTCCGGCTCTCCCTGACGGAATGTCTGAAAGGGCTTGAAAGCAAATTTACGGTGACTGCCGACCTGGATATCTCGGAAAAAGTCCCGAGAACGGTGAAGATCTGCATGATCGGCGTGGTAAAGGAAGCTGTTTCAAATATAATCAAACATTCCAACGGCAGCCGCGTGTGGGTCAGCGTCCGGGAGCATCCGGCGTTCTATCAGGCGGTCATCAGGGACAACGGCACCTGCCCGGAGATCATAAACGAAAACGGCATCGGTCTGATAAATATGCGCGACAGAGCGGCGGCGGTGGGCGGACTTGCGTCATTTTCCGCGGAAAAAGGCGGATTTAAGGTCTTTTTATCCATTCCAAAGGAGGCATAAGGCGTGATAAAAACAGTTGTGATTGACGATGACAAGCTGGTCAGCCTGTCACTTAAAACAATACTCGAAAGCGGCAGCGAAATTACCGTTGCCGAAATAGGCTCCAGCGGCAGCGAGGCGATCGCGCTTTACGAAAAGCACGCTCCGGATGTTATGCTCATGGATATCCGCATGAACGACATGACTGGCATCGAAGCCGGCGAGAAGATACTGTCCGCTCATCCGGACGCGAGGATACTCTATCTCACCACCTTTTCCGACGACGAATATATTGTAAAGGCGCTGAATATGGGCGCTAAGGGCTATATCCTCAAGCAGGATTTCGAGGGCATAGCGCCTGCGGTTTCCGCCGTTATGAGAGGGCAGCGGGTGTTCGGCGACGAGGTAATGACCCGGCTGCCGGAGCTGATGCAGCGAAAATCTGCATTTGATTTTGCGGCTCATGACATTTCGGAAAAGGAGCAGGAGATCATCGTGCTTGTCGCCCGTGGACTGAGCAACAAGGAGATCGCCGCGCAGCTTTTCCTCAGCGAGGGAACGGTGCGGAACTACCTCAGCAGCATACTCGATAAGCTGTCGCTCCGGGACAGGACACAGCTTGCGGTGTTTTACTATACTAAGTGCAGCGGAAGTGCTGATTTTTAAGGAGTTTTTATATGTCAGATATGTTTGAGCCATACGAAAGGCGCGTATATTACTACGAAACAGATAAAATGGGAATAATGCACCATTCAAATTACATAAGGATATTTGAGGAGACGCGGGTGGACTTTCTACGCAAGGCAGGTATGCCCTTTGAGGACATCGAAGCCCGGGGCATACTCATGCCCGTCATTTCTGTGGAATGCAGCTACAAGCATCCGCTGAAATTCGACGAGCCGTTTGCCGTATATCTCTATATCACCAAATTCAACGGCGTGTCCCTTTACGTCAGCTACAAGGTCGTCAACAGCGAGACCGGAATTATCTGCGCCGAGGGCAGTTCTTCCCACTGCTTCACGGACGAAAATCTGAAACCTATCCGCACCAGAAACGCATACCCGGACATTTATAATATTTTCGAGAATTACAGAAAAAAATGCCTGGATATCTGAAAAAGTACCTGAATTTCTGAAATTATCTTGCTATTTTTGGGAAAATGTGGTATAATATCTGTGACTTATTATGATATCTCTGAAGGTACACACAGAAAAGGAGCATACAAATGGCAATTACAGAAGCGGTAGAAAACTACCTTGAAACAATATTGATCCTCTCCAAGGCACAGCCCGATGTCCACGCTATCGACATTTGCTCATACCTTGGCTACTCACGCCCTACTGTCTCCATTATCCTGAAGAAAATGCGTGACGAGGGGCTGGTGGAGGTCAGCAGCGAAAACCACATCACCCTTACGCAGACCGGAAGAGATGTGGCAGAGAGGATATACGACCGCCACAACACTCTTTCCGCCTTCTTCATCCTCCTGGGAGTCCACAAGGATCAGGCTCTTGAGGACGCCTGCAAGGTGGAGCATGATCTGTCCGACGAGACGTATGATCTGCTGAAACAGCATTATCAGCAGCTTCTCAGCGAAAAATAAGGAGGCAGCATGGAGAAATACGAAAATTTCCGGAGGCAAGCGCCCGTATTTGTTTATAGATCTTATAAAATAACCGAAACGCCGGACACCGTGGAAATTGACTATGTTTTCGATTTTCCCGGCAAGGCTGTTTTCCGCCCAGGATGGTCTTTCCCGAAGCCCGAGGGTTTCACCGCCGAAAATGACCGCGTCCTGGAACGTCTCGCCTTTTCTCTGGGCATGGCGGAGGCGGTCAGCTACTGGAAAGCTTTCTGCTCGCCTGTTTTCCGGGTGGAATGCGGCGAGCTTTCTCCGGATCAGGTCGGCTGGTGGAAAAAGCTCTATTTTCTGGGACTTGGCGAGTTTTTCTACATCAACGGCATTTCCGCAGACCGTGACGGCTTTGTGGACATTCAGTGCTGCGGAAAATTCGGCTGCACCGGGGAGCAGGCTCTGCCGGAGCTTTCCGGCTGCCTTGTGCCGATCGGCGGAGGCAAGGATTCCGCGCTGACGCTGGAGACGCTGACAAATGCCGGAATGGAATGCCGGTGCTATGCCATAAACGAGAGAAAATCCATTTCGGAAACCGTCCGCGCGGCAGGACTTCCCGAATCCATCCTGATACAGGCAAAACGCCGCTTCGACCGCTCCCTTGTCGAGCTGAACAAGCAGGGCTGCCTTAACGGTCACACGCCGTTCAGCTCCGTGGTCGCATTTTCGGCGGAGATCGCGGCTTACATGAACCGGCTGAAATACATCGTCCTCTCCAACGAGGACAGCGCCAACGAAAGCACTGTGGCAGGTCAGGACGTCAACCACCAGTACTCCAAAAGCTTTGAGTTCGAGCGTGATTTTCACGAATATGAGGAGAAATATCTCGCCGCAGGAATTTATTATTTCAGCTTTCTCCGTCCCCTTGCGGAGTTTCAGATCGCAAAAATGTTCGTCAGCCACCAAAAATATCTGCCCATATTCCGCAGTTGCAACCTGGGAAGCAAGGTCTCACCGGATATATGGTGCGGAGATTGCCCGAAGTGCCTGTTTATCTGCCTGATACTCTCCCCTTTCCTGAGCAGGAGAGAGCTGACCGAAATTTTCGGCAAAGATCTGCTGAATGACGAAAATATGCAGGAATATTTTATCGAGCTTATCGGAAAATCGGAGCACAAGCCATTCGAGTGCGTCGGAAGCATCGCCGAGGTAGATCTCGCGGTCTCCCTTGCCATTGAGAAAATAAAAAAGAGCGGAGGGGAGCTTCCGCTGTTGTTTAAAATATACGAAGAAATGGGACTTTACCAGCCGGAGACCATATCTCAACGGAACGAGGCTGTATGCGGAGGTTTCAGCAGCAGCAATCTTCTTCCGCCGGAGTTCGAGGCTATTCTGAAAAAAGAAATGGAGCGGCTTTTGTGAGTGACACGTCAAATAAATTTACAGAATATATCAAATCATATACCGAAAATAAATCCGTCTGCATCCTGGGATTCGGACGGGAGGGCAAGGCGACATATGAGATATTGTCGAAATACTGCTCTCCTGCGAAAATTGCAATCGCCAACCTGAATGACATCGACCGCCAGGCAAACGGTCTGCCAGAAGCCGTAAAGCTTATCTGCGGCAAGGACTACCAGAAATGCCTGGACAGCTTCGACATGGTTTTCAAAAGCCCCGGAATCGTTCTGGAAAAGCAGCCAAAGGAGCTGAAATGCCTGATAACCTCCGAAACACAGGTATTTTTCGAGGTGTACCGCGAGCAGATAATCGGCATCACCGGAACAAAGGGCAAGAGCACCGTCACATCGCTGATCTACCATATTTTGAAGGAGAGCGGTCAGGACTGCCGTATCGCCGGAAATATCGGCATCCCGGTGTTCAGCATAGCCGAGAGCATGACAGAAAATACCCTTGTGGTGTGCGAGCTTTCCTGCCATCAACTGGAGTATATGACTGTTTCGCCCTCCTGCGCCGTTTTCCTGAACCTTTTCGAGGAGCATCTCGACCATTACGGAACGCTGGAGAGGTATCACAAGGCGAAGAAAAACATCTTCACCCACCAGCAGGACGGCGACTGTCTGCTGATCGGCAGCAGCATTGCGCCGAGGCTTTCCAATGCCTATGTATACACCATTTCCGCCGACGATCCCAAGGCTGATATTTACGTAAGCAGCGGTATCGTAGACAACAATAACAGCGGCGACACCTACATTATCCCCACGGATAAGATCAAGCTGCTGGGCGTACACAACCACTATAACATCGCTGTTGCGCGCTTCATCACAGCCCCTTTTGTCAGCCGGAAGCAGTTTGAATCGGCTCTTTGCTCCTTTGATCCGCTGGCTCACCGTCTGGAATTTGTAGGAAAGACCGCCGGTCTGCGCTGGTATGACGACTCCATTTCGACTGCCTGTGCGACGGCGATCGAGGCGGTGAAAAGCGTTCCTGACTGCGGAACTATCCTCGTAGGCGGAATGGACAGGGGAATTGATTATGCGCCTCTGGTGGATTTTCTGGAGCAGTCGGACGTAAATGTGATCTGCATGGAGACCTCCGGAAAGCGGATATACGGTATGTTCGAGCCGTCAGAGCGAATCCGGTTCGCGGAGCATCTGGATGAGGCGGTAAAGCTTGCCGCAGAGATAACGCCTGCCGGGAAGAGCGTGGTGATGTCGCCTGCTTCTGCCAGCTATGGTATTTTCAAGAATTTTGAAGAGCGCGGAGATGTTTTCAAGAAGCTGGTAAAAGAACTAAAATAAGCTCAGGGTTTGGGGCGGCGCCCCATATCGACCGCAGGTCGATGTTTACTTTAGGCGCCCTGCAAGGGGTGAATCTGAAAACAGTCCAGTGGACTGTTTTCGTAGAGGGGACGCTCTGCAAGAGAGAGCGTCCCCTAAAACTCCCGGTTTTCGTTTTCCGCGGCGATTCAGGAATTTCAGTTTCCAAAATTGAAACATGAAAATGCAATCGAAAAGATTAATAAAAAACAGAGAGAAACCTCCCCTTTTAAATGGGAAAATTTCTCTCTATCTTTTTATATACGGAAAAAAAGTTTCTGAGGGAACGCCCTATCTTGCAGGGCGTTCCCTCTTTCACAACAGTCCACTGGATTGTTTTGAAATTTACCC
>JAGBGT010000034.1 GCA_017935865.1 Ruminococcus sp.
AAAACAGTCCACCGGACTGTTTTCGGATTCACCCCTTGCAGGGCGCCTAAAGTAAACGTCGACCTCCGGTCGACCTTGGGGCGCTGCCCCAAACCCTGCCAGAGGCGCTGCCTCTGGACTCTGCAAAAGGGGCATTGCCCTTTTGAAACCCGATGTTTATCGACCTGCGGTCGATATGGGACTCCGTCCCATGCCCTGCCAGAGGCGCTGCCTCCGGACTCCGACCAGCACCCAAAAAATATTTTTCCCGAAATAACAAATATCCTCTTGCTTTTTTGTGAATTTTGTGGTATCATATATAGTGGATAATAAGGGCAGCACCTCCTATACCGCTGCCTGAGATAAGGGAGATTTTATATTATGCCTAAAAAAACAGACATTAACAAAATCCTGATTATCGGTTCAGGACCTATCATCATCGGTCAGGCGTGTGAGTTTGACTACTCAGGCACTCAGGCGTGCAAAGCCCTCAGAAGCCTGGGCTACGAGATCGTCCTCGTAAACTCAAATCCGGCTACTATCATGACAGACCCGGATGTCGCTGATATTACTTACATCGAGCCTCTTAACCTGGAGCGCCTTACTCAGATCATCGACAAGGAGCGTCCGGATGCTCTTCTCCCAAATCTGGGCGGACAGTCCGGTCTTAATCTCTGCTCCGAGCTGGATAAAGCCGGCGTGCTGAAAAAATACGGCGTGAAAGTTATCGGCGTTCAGGTCGACGCTATCGAGCGCGGCGAGGATCGTATTGAGTTCAAGAACGCTATGTCTGAGCTGGGTATCGGTATGCCAAGAAGCGAGGTCGCTTACACCGTTGAAGAAGCGGTGAAGATCGCTGAAACTCTGAAATACCCTGTCGTTCTCCGTCCTGCCTATACAATGGGCGGCGCAGGCGGCGGCATGGTCTACAACGTTGACGAGCTGAAAGTCGTATGCGCCCGGGGTCTCCAGGCTTCCCTCGTGGGACAGGTTCTCGTTGAGGAGTGCATCTTCGGCTGGGAAGAGCTGGAGCTGGAAGTTGTCCGCGACGCCGCAAACAACAAGATAACCGTCTGCTTTATCGAAAATATCGACCCTATTGGCGTTCATACCGGCGATTCGTTCTGCTCCGCTCCTATGCTGACTATCCCTGAGGACGTTCAGAAGGAGCTTCAGGAGATGTCCTACAAGATCATCGAATCTATCCAGGTTATCGGCGGCTGCAACTGCCAGTTCGCGCGTGACCCCGAAACAGGACGCATCGTAGTTATCGAGATCAACCCCAGAACCTCGCGTTCTTCCGCTCTGGCGTCAAAAGCCACCGGATTCCCCATTGCTCTCGTTTCCGCTATGCTCGCCTGCGGTCTGACGCTGGACGAGATCCCCTGCGGAAAGTACGGCACGCTGGATAAGTACGTTCCCGACGGCGACTATGTTGTTATCAAGTTCGCGCGCTGGGCTTTTGAGAAATTCAAGGGCGCTGAGGACAAGCTCGGCACGCAGATGCGCGCTGTCGGCGAGGTAATGAGCATAGGCAAGACATATAAGGAAGCATTCCAGAAAGCTATCAGAAGCCTTGAAACAGGCAGATACGGTCTGGGCTTCGCCAAGAATTTCAACAAGATGACAAAGGACGAGCTTCTCGCTAAGCTCAGATTCCCCACAAGCGAGAGACAGTTCGTTATCTATGAGGCTCTCCGCAAGGGCGCATCTGTAGAAGAAATACATGAACTGACAAAAATCAAGCACTACTTCCTGGAGCAGATGCTGGAGCTTGTTCAGGAGGAGGAAAAGCTTCTGACCATGAAAGGCAGCGTTCCGGAAAAGGACGTGCTGAAACAGGCAAAGCTGGATGGTTTCTCAGACAGATACCTCAGCTCGCTGCTTGAGGTCACAGAAGAGGAGATCAGAAACGCCCGTATTGGCTTCGGCATCAAGGAGGCTTGGGAGGGCGTTCACGTAAGCAGCACACAGAATGCGGCTTACTACTACAGTACCTACCACCTGGACGAGGACAACAGTCCCGTAAGCACCGATAAGCCGAAAATCATGATTCTCGGCGGCGGTCCAAATAGAATCGGTCAGGGTATCGAGTTCGACTATTGCTGCGTTCATGCCTCCCTGGCGCTGAAAAAGCTGGGCTTTGAGTCCGTTATCGTAAACTGCAACCCTGAGACCGTTTCCACAGACTACGATACATCCGATAAGCTCTATTTTGAGCCGCTTACTCTGGAGGACGTTCTCGCGATCCACGATAAGGAAAAGCCGGTGGGCGTTATAGCTCAGTTCGGCGGACAGACTCCCCTGAACCTGGCAAACGACCTGAAAAAATACGGCGTAAATATCCTGGGAACAACTCCCGAGACTATAGACCTGGCTGAGGACAGAGACCACTTCCGCGCAATGATGGATAAGCTGAATATTCCTATGCCCGAGGCTGGAATGGCTGTCAATGCGGAAGAGGCTATCGAAATCGCCAACCGCATCGGATACCCTGTAATGGTACGTCCCTCCTACGTTCTCGGCGGACGCGGCATGGAGATCGTTCACGACGACGAAATGATGACCGTCTACATGAACGCTGCTGTAGGCGTAACTCCCGACAGACCTATCCTCATCGACCGTTTCCTCAACCACGCTACAGAGTGCGAGGCTGACGCTATTTCCGACGGCGAACACTGCTTTGTTCCGGCAGTTATGGAGCATATCGAGCTTGCCGGCGTTCACTCCGGCGATTCCGCCTGCATCCTGCCCTCAAAGAATCTTACGGCTGAGCAGGTAGCGACTATCAAGGACTACACTAAGAGAATCGCCGTTGAGATGAATGTCTGCGGTCTGATGAATATGCAGTACGCTATCGAGGGCGACACGGTTTATGTGCTGGAGGCTAACCCCCGCGCTTCAAGAACTGTTCCCCTGGTTTCCAAGGTCTGCGATATCAATATGGTGAAGATCGCAACCGAGATAATCACTTCCTCTCTTACAGGAAAGCCCTCTCCCGTTCCGGAGCTTAAAGACAGAAAAATCAACCACTACGGCGTTAAAGAGGCGGTATTCCCCTTCAATATGTTCCAGGAGGTCGACCCTGTTCTCGGCCCTGAGATGCGCTCTACCGGCGAAGTTCTGGGAATTTCCAAGTCCTTCGGCGAGGCATACTATAAGGCGCAGGAGGCTACAAAGACGGCTCTTCCCTGCGAGGGAACAGTCCTGCTGAGTATCTGCGACAGAGACAAGCCGGAGCTGCTCGACATCGCAAAGGGCTTCTGCGAAGTAGGATTCAGGATACTGGCTACCCACAAGTGCTACAAGCTCCTTGTTGAAGCCGGAGTTCCCTGTGAGCGTATCTTCAAGATATACGAGGGCAGACCGAATATTGCCGACGAGATAGCAAACGGCGAGATACAACTGATAATCAACACTCCTGCCGGAAAGTCGTCTATTCATGATGACAGCTACATCAGAAAGGCCGCTATCAAGCACCGCATCCCCTATATCACCACAATGGCAGCCGCAAAGGCTTCTGTGGAGGGAATCAAGGCTATCAAGCTGAACAACAACATTGAGGTAAAATCACTCCAGGCTCATCACGGAGATATTGAATAAGATTTAAGGCAATACCGCACAATTTTGTGCGGTATTCCATATGGTATAAATATGATCAAAGAAATTTTAAACCCAAGATCCTGCGCCAGGTGCCGGATGTGCTGCGTTTTCGATCGGTACGACATCTGGGAAACGCCCGTTTTTGACGCAGGTACTATGAAAAAAGTGCTGGAAATAAATCCGGATGCAAGGTTTGCTCCGGTTGGCAGCGGATATGTTATAAATGCCGGAGAAATTGCCGACGGTGAGCTTTTCCGATGCCCGGCGCTGACGGACTCCGGATGTGCATTGGGCGACGAAAAGCCTTTTGACTGCCGTATCTGGCCTTTCCGGATAATGGAGCATGAGGGCGAGCGGGTCATTGCCGTATCGTCGCTTTGCGAGGAGGTTCACGGGCGGGACTTCCGGGAGCTGAAAAGCTTCCTTGAAAAGGGACTGGCGGAGACGATTTTCAGATATGCCGACGAAAATCCGCAGATAGTCAAGCCGTTTTATGGAAATTATACGGTTGTTTTGGCGGAACACCGATAACACCGGGTTTCCAAAGGGACAATGTCCCTTTGGCAGAGTCCAGAGGCAGCGCCTCTGGCAGGGTTTGGGGCAGCGCCTCAAGGTCGACCGGAGGTCGACGATGCCTTTAGGCGCTCTGCAAGGGGTGAATCCCAAAACAGTCCGGTGGACTGTTTTTGGAGAGGGGACGCTCTGCAAGAGAGAGCGTCCCCTTTAAACCTGCTGTCCGTACATAAAAAACAGAGAGAAATTTTCCCATTTAAAAGGGTAGATTTCTCTCTGTTTCTTTTATTACGGATAATAAATGTTGAAAATGAATAATACAGAAACGCCCGTTTTATATTATTCGCTGTTTATGTAAATTAAAACGCCCGGCAAGATCTGTCGGGCGTTTCTGGAGCTTGTGACGGGACTCGAACCTGCGACCTGCTCATTACGAATGAGCTGCACTACCAACTGTGCTACACAAGCATACTTTCATTACAAAATCAACATATATATTATACACTATTTTTTTTATATTGTCAAGAGTTAAGAAAAAATAAAATCAAATAACTATTGTCACACCACCGGGAAAATATAATGAAAAAATATATTGATTTTTTCTTGCATATGTGTTATAATTAGTCGATAATGTAAGAAAGGCAGGAGCGGTCAATGGAAAATATCGTCAGCTTGAAAAATATAATCGTCGAATTTGAGGACGGCGAACAGATACTTAAAAATATCTCACTCGATATTAAGGACAAGGAATTTGTCACGTTCCTCGGTCCGTCCGGATGCGGAAAAACTACTACCCTCCGCATTATCGCAGGATTCCTTGAGCCGAACAGCGGCGACGTTTTCTTCGACGGTCAGCGGATAAACGGCGTTCCTCCACATAAGAGAAACGTCAACACCGTCTTTCAGAAATACGCTCTCTTTCCGCACCTGAATGTCTACGAAAATATCGCTTTCGGTCTCCGGGTCAAGAAAATTCCCGAAAAGGAGATCGTCCGCAGAGTAGGGGAGATGCTGGAGCTGGTCAACCTTATGGGCTACGAAAAACGCTCCATAAACCGGCTTTCCGGCGGTCAGCAGCAGCGTGTCGCCATAGCGCGCGCCCTGGTAAATCACCCGAAAGTGCTGCTCCTGGACGAACCTCTCGGCGCTCTTGACCTTAAACTGCGAAAGGAAATGCAGATCGAGCTGCGAAATATCCAGCAGGAGCTTGAGCTGACCTTTATCTACGTCACCCACGACCAGGAGGAGGCGCTTACCATGAGCGACAGCATCGTGGTAATGAACAACGGCTCTATCCAGCAGATCGGCTCGCCTACGGATATCTACAACGAGCCGATAAATGCATTTGTCGCTGACTTTATCGGGGAGAGCAACATCATAAGCGGAACAATGCCCCGGGACTGCCTGGTCGAGTTCAACGGCAGACAGTTTGAATGTGTGGATAAGGGCTTCGCTGCCAACGAGGAGGTGGACGTTGTCATCCGCCCCGAGGACGTGAAAATAACCGCTCCCGACAAGGCTAAACTGACTGGAATCGTGGAATCGGTCGTATTCAAAGGTGTCCACTACGAAATGGTTATCGACGGAGTGGACTTCAAGTGGACGGTGCACTCCACTCAAGCTGAGCCTGTAGGCGCTATGGTAGGCATGAACGTCGCGCCCTTTGACATACATATTATGAAAAAAACGGAGGAATAATTACCGATGAAAATTAAGCTGAAATTTTTCTCCGCACCGTACCTGGTATGGATGATCGTTTTCATTGTCATACCTCTGCTTATGATAGCATTTTTTGCCTTCACAACTGAGGACGGCGGATTTACGCTGAAATATATTTCCGACGTGGGACAGTACGCGAACATATTCGTCCGCTCTATCTGGCTCTCGCTTATCGCCACCGCCATATGCCTTGTTATCGCCTACCCTGTGGCGTTTATCCTGTCGCGGATGGAAAAGCACAAGCAGGGGACTATGCTGATGATCGTCATGCTGCCCATGTGGATGAACTTCCTGCTGAGGACATATGCCTGGATGACGCTGCTGGGCAACAACGGCATCATTAACAATCTCCTGGGAATGATAGGGCTTGGCCCATATAAGCTGATAAATACCTCCGCGGCAGTAGTGCTGGGAATGGTCTATAACTATCTGCCGTTTATGATACTGCCTCTGTACTCGGTCATGGAGAAGATCGACAAAAGTCTTTTTGAGGCGGCGGAAGATCTGGGATGCAGCGGCGTACAGACACTTTTCCGCGTTATCGTCCCGCTGAGTATGCCGGGAATAACCTCGGGTATCACAATGGTTTTCGTGCCGGCTATTTCCACGTTTATTATTTCCCGTATGCTGGGAGGCGGCTCCAATCTGCTTATCGGCGATCTTATCGAGATGCAGTTCCTGGGAAATGCCTATAATCCGCACCTTGGAGCGGCGATCTCCTTTGTGCTCATGGTAATTATTCTCGTTATCATGACTGTCATGAACCAGTTCGACCCCGACGACCAGGTTCTCATTTAACGAAAGGCGGTGTGCAAAAATGAAAAAATTGGGCAAGCTCTATCTTGTTCTTGTACTTCTGTTTCTGTATGTGCCGATTTTTGTGCTTATCGTCTTTTCATTCAACGAGACAAAAAGCCGGAGCGTTTTCAGCGGCTTTACCCTTGAGTGGTACAAGCGGCTTTTCCATAACAGGATAATCATATCGTCCCTTATCAATACCATTCTCATTGCCGTCGCCGCCAGCATTATTTCTACCGTTCTCGGCACTCTTGCGGCTATCGGCATAAACAGCATGAAAAAAGTCCCGAAAGCGGTGGTGATGAACGTTACCAATATGCCTATCATCAACCCGGAGATCGTTACGGGTGTTTCGCTTATGCTGCTTTTTGTTTTCTTTGCGGCGCGGATGAATCTGGAATTTGGCTTCGTTACGCTGCTTATCGCTCATATTACATTCGATGTGCCCTATGTTATCCTCAACGTCATGCCCAAGTTCAAGCAGATGAATCCCCATCTCTACGAGGCGGCGCAGGATCTTGGCTGCGGCCCGTTCAAGGCGTTCCGGAAGGTCGTTCTGCCGGAGATAATGCCGGGCGTTATCAGCGGATTTCTCATGTCTTTCACCTATTCCCTGGACGATTTCGTTGTCAGCTACTTCACCAGCGGCTCAACTTCCCAGACGCTGCCTATAACTATCTACTCTATGACGCGGCGTAAGGTCTCCCCGGAAATAAACGCGCTTTCTACTCTGATCTTCATTGCCGTTGTCATAGTGCTCATTGTGAAAAACGTTATCGAATCAAGGGCGGCTAAGAAAAGCGGACTGAGTTGAGAATCTGTTGTAAAGAGGAATAATTTATATGAAAAAAATATTATCTTTATTTTTGGCTGCCGCTGTGGGATGTCCGCTGCTTGCCGGATGCAATGCAGAGACGGCTGACGAGGCTGAGGAAGAGGAGGCGTCCAGCCAGACGCTTACTGTCTCCGACCCGGAATACTACTCAAAATTCAAGGGCAAGGGCATCTCTATCAACGTCTACAACTGGGGAGAATATATCTCCACCGGCGCGGAAGAGGGAACTCTTGACGTAAACGGCGAATTTGAAAAGCTCACCGGAATAAAAGTCAACTACACCAACTTCGCCACCAATGAGGAACTGTACGCCAAGCTGAAAGGCGGCGCGGCTTCCTATGATGTTATAATTCCCTCCGATTATATGATAAGCAAAATGATAAAAGAGGGAATGATTCAGCCCCTTGATCTCGGAAATATCCCTAACTTCAAGTACATTATGGAGAACTTCCGCAACCAGGACTACGACCCGGAAAACGCCTATTCTGTGCCGTATACCTGGGGCACTGTGGGCATTATATACGACACTACCATGGTGGATATCCCGGAGGAGGAGATCGACTGGGATCTGCTCTGGAACGAGGACTACGCCGACCAGATACTTATGTTCGACAACCCCCGCGACGCCTTTGCCATCGCGGAAATCATGCTGGGCTACTCGCTGAATACCGAAGACCCGGAGGAGCTTCAGCAGGCGGCATACAAACTGCTGAGCCAGAAAAAAATCGTCCAGGGCTATGTCATGGACGAGATTTTCGACAAAATGGGCGCAGGCGACGCTCTCATCGCGCCGTACTACGCCGGAGATGCGCTGACTATCATGGACGAAAACGAAGATCTGAATTTCGTCGTGCCCAAGAGCGGCACAAATCTCTTCGTGGACGCAATGTGCATCCCGACCGCAGCACGGCAGAAAGAGGCGGCGGAGATGTACATAAACTTTATGTGCGAGCCGGACATCGCCTACTCAAATATCGACTATATCTGCTATTCTACGCCGCATCAGGGAGCTTATGATATGCTGGACGAGGAAGTCCGCGAAAGTCATATCTCCTACCCCAGCCAGGATTTCATCGGCGCAAATACGGAGGTTTTCGTCAATCTCTCCGACGAGGCGAATCTGAAAATGCAGGAGCTGTGGACGGATATGAAGTCCGCCGAGGACGAAAATACAAACAAATGGATAGCCCCTATCTTCCTGATTTTCTCGTTCCTGCTCATGGCTTTCGTCCTTATACGGCGGCATATTAAAACTAAAAAGGACTTGTTCTGACGTGTTTCTTGAAAACTTACAATTCAGCTTCAATGCAACGGTTCCGGTCTTTCTGATGATGGTTTTCGGCTGGTTCTGCGATAAGGTCGGGCTTTTAGATGAGCATACCACCTCGAAGCTGAACAAATTCACATTCAAAACCACACTTCCGGCGCTTCTCTTCGCCGATCTTTCCTCGGCAGATTTCCGGAAGGTCTGGGACACCGGATTCGTGCTGTTCTGCGTGGGAGCGACCCTCGTCAGCGTGGCTTTAGCCGTGGGATATTCCATGCTCCACAAGGACAGGGCGGAGCGAGGGGAGATAATCCAGGCGGCGTACAGGAGCAGTGCGGCGGTACTGGGGATCGCATTCGTCAAAAATATTTACGGCGAGGCTACTATGGCGGCGCTGATGATAGTGGGAACTGTTCCGCTGTATAATATCATTGCCGTGACCGCACTTTCTCTGACCTCTCCGGAAAAAAATAAGAGCAGAAAAGCTCTGCTCCTGGACACATTAAAGGGGATCGCCACAAATCCAATCATTATTGCTATCGCGCTTGGTATTCTGTGGTCGCTTTCCGGGCTGAATCAGCCGGTAATTATGTCGAAATCTATCGGGTATCTGGGAAATATGGCGACGCCGCTGTCGCTTATCGCTCTGGGCGCGTCTTTCAAAACGAGAGAGGCAAAGGGAAAAACGGCGGTAACTGTGGGGATAGCTTTCATGAAACTGGTTCTCTTCTGCGGAATATTCCTGCCACTGGCGATATTGGCTGGATTTCGCGGCGAAAAGCTCATCGCCATACTGGTCATGCTGGGAAGCGCGACCACCGGAAGCTGCTTTGTCATGGCGAAAAATTTCGGTCATCGCGGTACTATCACGGCTTTTGCTGTAATGCTGACTACGCTGTGCAGCGCCTTTACGCTGACAACATGGCTTTTTATTCTGAAAACGCTGAATTATATTTAAGGCAACACCGGGATTCCGGAGGAAGATTTTCCCCCGAAATCCCGGCGATTTTTTATTTTTTTCTCAGGAAGAAAATACGTCCGCTGAACGGCGGCATATCCATGGAAAGCAGATGTCTGCCGCCCTTGTCCTCCGCCTTGTATTTCGTCCTGTCAACAGGCGTTCTGCCGCTGAAGATCTCCCAGTCGGAGTCAAGCAGCAGAGACTCGCGATAGTCGCCGATCTCCACCTCATATCCGCTCTGATACCAGTCGGAAAGATTGAAGATCCCCAGGATATCCCCCGAGGCGCTCTTCCGGCGTATAGCGTAGATGCACCTGTCCGCCGAATTGCAGTCCGACCACTCAAAATTCGTCGGATCATAGTCGTAATGCAGGGCGCTGTATTTAAGATAGATCTTGTTCACCGCCTTTGTAAACTCCAGGAAGGAGTCATGAGCCGGATATTTCAGCATATCCCAGTCCTGTTCGCGCTTTTCATCCCACTCCCGGAGCTGCCCGAACTCATTGCCCATGAAGTTCAGCATCTTTCCCGGATGAACCGCCATGTACATATAAAGCGTCCGGGCCTGCGGAAATTTCTCCTCATAGCCGCCGTTCATCTTCTGGAGGATAGTCGCCTTGCCGTGGACTGTTTCGTCGTGGGAAAGGGGGAGAATGAACTGCTCGCTGTAAAAATAAACCATAGAAAAAGTCAGCTTGTGATAGTCCCGGGTGCGGTACATCGGGGCGCTCTGGAAATATTCCAGGGTATCGTGCATCCAGCCCAGATCCCACTTGTAATCAAATCCCAGACCGCCGTCGGAGACCGACGCCGTGACCTTCGGGTAGGCTGACGAGTCCTCCGCCACGAGAATACAGGACGGGAAACGCTCTTTCAGACCGCTGTTCATATCCCTGAGAAACTGCATGGCGAAGCGGTTTTCGCCGCGATACTCCATACCGTTCCAGTATATCATATTTTTTATGGCGTCCATCCGCAGTCCGTCGAAATGATACTCGGAAAACCAGTATGCCGCCGCCGACTGCAAAAAGGAGCGCACCTCGCCCTTGGAATGCATGAAATTCCGGCTTCCCCACTCGTTGTA
This sequence comes from Ruminococcus sp., assembly GCA_017935865.1. Lineage (GTDB taxonomy): Bacteria > Bacillota > Clostridia > Oscillospirales > Ruminococcaceae > Ruminococcus. The sequence goes on from JAGBGT010000034.1 coordinate 10,760, forward strand.
GGCGGCTTCGTCATCGGGAAACTCGTAGAGCCGCGTTCCGTCGTACTCTGTCAGTCCGTAGTGGTCAACGGCGAAATGAACAGGCACAAAATCCATTATCACGCCGATTCCCCTCTTGTGGCACTTGTCCACCAGCTCCATAAGCTGCGCAGGCGTGCCGTAACGGGAGGTCGGTGCAAAAAAGCCGGTGATCTGGTATCCCCAGGACTCGTCGCAGGGATGTTCCGCCAGCGGCATAAACTCAATGAAATTATATCCGTTTTCAATAACATAGTCGATAAGATCGTCGGCGATCTCGCTGTAATTATACCACTCGCATCCGTTTTTCTCCGGATCTTCAGGCTTTTTCCACGAGCCAAGATGCACCTCGTAAATGTTCATAGGCTTGTCCCGGCAGTCAGTCCTGCTTCTCATCCACCGGCTGTCCCCGAAACAGTAGTTCAGGCTGCGGATGACCGAGCAAGTGCCGGGCCGCAGCTCGCTACCGTAGCCGTAGGGGTCGCAGTGGTCGATGAAACCGCCGCTTTTGTCGTATATGCGATACTTGTAGCGCATACCCTCACGGGCGGCAGGATATGCAAGCTCGTAGAAATTTCCGTCAGCTACGGACTCCATGGGAATGTCCTTCCAGTCGCTGAAATCGCCGATCAGCGAGACTTTTGAGGCATTCGGAGCGTAGGTGCGAAAAATAAATCCGCTTTTCATGGGATGAGCGCCGAGATAGCTATAGGCATCGAAGCTTTTGCCGCGGTAGAAATCAAAAATATCCATAAAATCACCTTATTGTTAATGTTTTTAGGCAATGCCTCACAAAGATTGTGCGGCAGATGCGCAGTCAGATATAAAAAAATCACTTGACAAGTGTCTTATAATATACTATAATATATTATAAGACGATTTACTGGATTTTTCAATAAGCAATTTTTAACTATCGTCTTTTATGCGACGGTGGTTGTGAAATATCAAAAAAGGACGTATATTTTATGGATCTGAGAATAGAAAAGACGAGAAATGCTATCAAAAATGCTTTCTTGCAGCTCCGCTCAAAGAAGCCTCTGGAGAAAATTACTATAAAAGAGCTGGCAGAATTAGCGAAAATAAACAAAGCGACTTTTTACCTCCACTACAGCGACATCTACGATCTTTCGGAGAATCTGGAGCGCCAGGTTGTCTGCGACTGTCTGAAAAACGTGGAAAATCCCAAGGATGTGCTTGGAAATGTGGGAAAATTCATCCGTGATCTGGAGGATTCGTTCAATGAAAACGAGCATCTGATAAAAATTCTTTTTGAGGGCACGAGGAGCAGCAGTTTCACCGCGCTTTTTGAGGAGGAGCTGTACAAGATAGTCAACGCGGCTTATCCGGATCATGTTTCTACGCTGGAAAACCGGATGATGACGACTTTTCTCATTCACGGGGCGTATTATACATATTTTAACTATATTGACCAGGGAATAAAGCCGGTTTTGAAGCTGTTGGAGTCACTTTCGGGCGGAATTGCGCATATTTAACAAACATCGGGTTTCCAAAGGGACAATGTCCCTTTGGCAGAGTCCAGAGGCAGCGCCTCTGGCAGGGTTTGGGACGGAGTCCCAAGTCGGCGAAGCTGACAACATTGGGTTTCCAAAGGGACAATGTCCCTTTGGCAGAGTCCAGAGGCGGCGCCTCTGGCAGGGTTTG
>JAGBGT010000035.1 GCA_017935865.1 Ruminococcus sp.
CATTGCCCCTTTGGAAACCCGGTGTTGTCGGCTTCGCCGCTTTACGCCGCCAACGAAAAAAGATTTATAAAATTATAAGCCAGATACATAAAAAATGCCCCGACAAACGGAATCGAACTGAAAGCCAGCGTCCAGCCCCGTCTGCTCTGATGCGGTGTTACCAAAGGAAGTCTGCTGCTGCCCCGGAGAGCGAAAAGCATCGCCATGCCGAGAACCGCAAGAACGAATACTGTCATCATGGCGATATACTGCGTCGTCAGACTGCCGCCGTTCAGATAACTGTACAGCAAACTGAAACAGTTGACAAAAATATGCGTTATCACGGCAGGTATAACAGAGCCGTGACGCAGCGTGATATGAGCCAGAAAAATTCCCATAAGGAAGCCAAGAATAAACTGCGCCGCATTGCCGTGTATCAGTCCAAAGAACATAGCCGTTGCGAAAACCGCGAACCGCTGATTTGCCCTGGAAAATACCCTGAGAAGCATACCGCGCATGAGCAGCTCCTCAGTCACAGGGGCGATAATGCACTGATAGATCAGAAATACCACAAACCCGAGGGGCGTTGTGCCGATGTCGGAGGTGTCAACATATCCCGATCTGCCGTATTGGGCAAGAACATCCCCGACGATGGCATAGGAATACATGGAAATCAGCCATATAAAAATGCCGATAAGACAATACTGAACAGCCTTTCCTATGCTGAAATCCCTGGTTTTGAACAGGCTGTTCACGTCTATGCGAGCCATTTTCATGCCCACAAGGGACGTGAAAATATTGCAGAACGGCAGGATAACAACTGTTATGGACGCCAGTATCGAAGTTCCGCGCGCATAGCCGTTGAGCACCTGTGCGCTGACGTCCGGATTGAGGGCGGTAAGAAGCTCCCCAACCAGATCGTTAAGAAGCAGAGAAAGCCCCAGATTGAAAACAAACCACAGAACGAGGCAGAATCCGCCGATAGAAAAGAGCCGTTTAAGCTTTTTCCGCTCGTGCCGATCAGGCTCAAGAGGAAGCCGGTAGCCGGGCTGACTGATAAGCGGCTGTATATCAGAGTAATCTCTGTTGAAGCCCCGGTAATCCGTGGGATTTTCAAAAGGATCTTCCGGGTCGGCAAGAGTTTGCCGCAGACTGGATTCACGGCACTCCGCAAGCTGCCGCGAAAGCTCGTATATTTCATGATTCAGCGCGGCAATTTCGGCGCTGTGTTCATCAGGAGTAATGATTTCGTCCATTTAAGCATTTCCTTTCATGTATATTCATGGTATTATTCTAACATATTTTTCCCGAAAAGTAAAGTGAATCTTTAATCAAAAAACCGGGACTTCAAAGATGTCATTCTCTGAGATCCCGGTATTATATATTAGAACTTGTTCTCATAGGATTTGTGCGTAGATTTTCGAGCATAATTTTACTGAGTGCAAGGCGAAAAAGCGAAGGCATACTGACGTATGGTGAGCTTTTTAAACGCAGCAATCAGTAAAATTTGCCGAAAAGATGCGTGCAATATCCTATGAGAACAAGTTCTTACTTTACATCATTCAGGAACTTATTTGCTGCATCCTGAGCGTTCTGTCCGATAGCAGGTGAATTTTTCAGGACGCGCTGGAGCTTCTCCTTGGTGCGCTTTATGTCCTGCAAAGACTTCTGGTGGGAATTTTCCGCATCGTTGAGCATCTGTGCCACGGAAAGAGCCGCCGTTTTTTGGAGCTGGGCTGCCTGCTCCTGGGCTTTCCGGAGAATATCCACAGCCTTTTTCTTAGCCTCGGTAATGACCGCTTCTCTGGAGACGATCTGTGCCGCGCGCTCCTCAGCCTTGCGGATCATGCCCTCTGCGTTGAGCTTAGCCTCGTTCAGTATGCGCTGGCAGTCAAACTCGATCTTCTTGGCTTCTTTCAGTTCGTGAGGCAGATTAAGACGAATATCGTTGATAAGCTCGCGCATACGCTCTCCGTCAACGATCTTCTTGTGTGAAACAAAGGGTACAGACGAAGCCTTATCAAGAAGCTCGTCCATTTCTTCTAAGATCTCATCAATATTCATAAGTATTTTCCTTTCACATTCAATTTTCCTTAACAAGCCTCTGTTTTATGTCGTCAAGTATCACATCGGGGACGAAATGGCTTATATCGCCGCCGAAATAGGCTATCTGCTTCACCACGCTGGAGCTGAGGTACATATTTTCCGCCGCCGTTGTGAGAAACACTGTTTCCGCACCGGCGTAGAGTTTTTTATTTGCCAGCGCCATCTGAAATTCATACTCGAAATCGCTGACTGCCCGCAGTCCCTTAACAATCGCCACGGCTCCCACATTCCGCACATAATCCGCCAGAAGACCGTCCAGAATGTCAATTACCACATTGTCAAGATCACGCGTAACAGCCTGTATCATGAGCATACGCTCCGTTGCGGTAAAGCTGGGCTGCGCCTTTCCGGCATTCCGGGAGATCAGTACAATGACCTTATCGAACAGCCTGGAGGCACGGGTGATAATATCAAGATGCCCCAGGGTCACCGGGTCAAATGAACCGGGACAAACCGCTATCCTTCTCATTCTTCATCGTCCTCCTCCGGCGGTTTTCTGAACACCGACACGCATATTTTCCCGTAGCGGTAGACCTTTTTCAGCGCCATTCCCTCCGGAGCGTCAGGTTCTTCTGCTTCTTTTTCATATTCGCAGATGACGACTCCTCCGGGAGCAAGCTTCTCCGCAGCCAGCGGCAGCAGCTTGGCGATATGTCCGAAGCGGTAGGGCGGATCGAGGAAAATAATATCGAATTTCAGAGGCGTCAGCCGGATGTAGTCGTAGCTGTCGCGGCTTATGACCTCCGCCATACGGTCCAGCTTTGTAGACCGGAGGTTCTCGTTTATACATTTTACGGCACGCTGTCCGCTGTCCACAAATACTCCGTGAGATGCGCCGCGGCTGAGCGCCTCGATGCCAAGCTGTCCGCTGCCTGCAAAAAGGTCGAGCACCCTTGCGCCCTCTATATCGAACTGAATGGAGGAAAAAATGCCCTCCTTTACCTTTTCGCCTGTGGGACGGGTATCCATACCCTCCGGAGCAACAAGTCTGTGGCCTCTTGCGATGCCGGTAATTACTCTCATAAATCAGCTCCTATGTTCCGCATTTCCGGCATACGGAAGCCGAAATAATACAGTTCTATTATAACCTACTTTTCCGGATTTGTCTATATTTATTCCGAAGATATGACGTTTTGCATAAAATAAGCCGACGCTCAAGCCCGGTATTTGGCTATTATTTGCACATTCCGAAAGCTGCGGACAAAAAAACAGCCGGTGCAATTATCCGCTGCACCGGCTGCTGTATATTTTTCGCCTTACGACTCCTGAATTACTTGTTGAGTCTTGCCTCGATCTTATCAAGCTGCTCGTAGAGAGCTGCGGGAACATGACCGCCCTTGGCAGCGATGTCCTCGTCGTAGTATCTGCGCATTTCCTTGATCTCAGCCTTCCAGAGGTCTGTGTTTACGTCAAGGAGCTTATCCATGATCTCGGGTGTTACCTCGTCCTCGATGCCGGCAACATTGATGTCGCCCTTCTTAGGCAGGTAGCCGATAGCTGTCTCGTCAGCGTCAACAGCGCCCTCGCATCTCTTGATGATCCAGTCCAGAACACGCATATTGTCGCCGAATCCGGGCCAGATGAAGTTGCCGTTCTCGTCCTTCTTGAACCAGTTAACGTTGAAGATCTTAGGAGCCTTGTCGCCGAGCTTTTCGCCCATTTCGAGCCAGTGTGCCCAGTAATCGCCTACATTGTAGCCGATGAAGGGCTTCATGGCCATAGGATCGTGACGGAGCACGCCTACTGCGCCGGCAGCGGCTGCCGTTGTCTCGGAAGAAACGGCTGAACCAACGTATGTACCGTGTGTCCAGTCAAATGACTGATATACCAGAGGAGTTGTGGCCTCACGTCTGCCGCCGAATACGATAGCAGAAATCGGAACGCCCTCAGGATTATCAAACTCAGGTGAGATGCAGGGGCAGTTTACAGCGGGAGCTGTGAAACGTGAGTTGGGGTGAGCCAGCTTCTTGGGCTTACCGTCTGCGCCAAGCTCGGATGTCCACTCCTTGCCGTTCGTCTTGATTCCTGTCCACTCTGTAGCGTCCTCGGGGGGATTCTTGTCGAGACCTTCCCACCATACAGTGTTGTCGGCGTTGTTCATAGCAACGTTTGTGAAGATAGCGTTCTTCATTGTGGAAGCAAGAGCGTTGTAGTTGGACTTTGCGTTTGTTCCGGGAGCAACGCCGAAGAATCCGTTCTCGGGGTTGATAGCGTAGAGTCTGCCGTCCTTGCCGGGCTTCAGCCAGGCAATATCATCGCCTACTGTGAATACCTTGTAGCCGTCCTTGAGGTAGCCCTCGGGGGGAATGAGCATAGCAAGGTTGGTCTTTCCGCAGGCTGAGGGGAATGCAGCGCAGATATACTTTGTCTCACCGTCGGGCTTCTGTACGCCCAGGATGAGCATATGCTCTGCCATCCAGCCCTCGTTCTTGCCCTGGAATGAAGCGATACGGAGAGCGAAGCACTTTTTGGAGAGGATAACGTTTCCGCCGTATGCGGAGTTGATGGACCAGATCGTGTTGTCCTCGGGGAACTGAACGATATATCTGTTCTCGGGGTCAACGTCTGCCTTGGAGTGGAGTCCGCGGACGAAGTCGTTGGAATCGCCGAGCTTATCGAAAGCAGCCTTACCCATTCTTGTCATGATGTTCATATTGAGAACTACATAGATAGAGTCAGTGATCTCAACGCCCACCTTGGAAATAGGTGAAGCAACAGGACCCATAGAATAGGGAATAATATACATTGTCTGACCCTTCATTACGCCGTCGTACATGGGGCGGAGCTTAGCATACATCTCCTGGGGGTCACACCAGTTGTTTGTAGGGCCTGCCTCTTCCTTGGTCTTGGTGCAGATGAAAGTTCTGTCCTCTACACGTGCAACGTCGTTAACGGCGGTTCTGTGGTACAGACACCCGGGAAGCTTCTCCTGGTTGAGCCAGTACATCTTGTTGGGGTCGCCGTCGGGAAGTGAAGTTACCTCGGCAGTAAGAGCGTCAAGCTGCTCCTTTGAGCCGTCGATCCACACTACCTTGTCGGGCTTGCAGAGAGCGATCATCTCTTCTACCCATGCGTTTACATTAGCATTTGTTGTCAATGACATTGTATTATACCTCCTATAAAATATAATCAATCTTGAATCGGAACTCAGGGACTCTGAAAACTCCTCGTTCCTCAAATACTATTATATACTTTTTTTGTCAAACTGTCAATAGCGGCGGTGGATTTTATTTTTTATCCAAATTTTATTTGACAAAACCGCTGATTTTGTGTTATCTTCATCAACAGCGAATGATCTCCCACAAATCGTGTGTGCAATCTGCACAAATCTTTCAACATCACGTTGTCAGAATCGCAGAAATTTCGGTTTGCGGAAAAAAATCCGGAGAATTGTATTGAATTTCCAGGGGTTTGTGGTATAATATAATTATATCATCAGGCTTCCCGGTCTGCGTGGAGGTCTATCACTGACAGAGGAGGTCATTCCATTGAAGAAACCTATCATCACGATCGAGCGCCAGTACGGAAGCGGCGGCAGCATCATAGGACAGCTCGCTGCCGAAAAACTCGGGATCAACTGCTACAACAGACAGATACTTGATATGACCGCCGAAAAATGCGGCTTGCGGAAGGAACAACTGGAAAGCGCCGAGGAGACTGTTCCTACAAGCTTTCTCTACTCGCTGCTGATCTCTGCTAACCCGGCGCGCATCACCGAAGATAATCTGCCGCTCTCCGATAAGGTATTTCTCATGGAAAGCCGCATAATCAACGAGCTTGCGGATAAGGAGAAAAACTTCATTCTTGTGGGCAGATGCGGAAGCTATGTTCTCGAGGAGCGCGGCTGTTTCAGCGTGTACATCTACGCGCCTGCGGAGTTCCGCATAAAGCGCGCAGTGGAGGAGTACGGCATCCCGGAAAGAAAAGCAGAAAGCACCATGAAAAAGGCAGACAAGCGCCGCGAGACATTTTTTAACGTAAACACCGGAAAAAGCTGGCAGGACAAGGACATCTATTCCCTCTGCCTGAACAGCGAACTGGGCGACGAACTGTGCGCCGAGCTTATTGTAAAGGCTTATCAGGAGTACAATAAGCGGTTTGAGAAGTAAATTTTCACTTTCTATACAACTCTATCAATTGCAGAAGCTTCCTCAACGGAAGCTTTTGCTATGAAAAGGAGCAGAACACATATGGCAAGGATATATCCGCTTTTCAGCTCAAGCAAGGGCAATTCCTCGTTTATCGGCACGGAAAAGGGAGGCATACTCATCGACTGCGGAGCAAGCTTCCGGCGGCTCAGCGCTGTTCTGGAAAGAAACGACATTCCGCTTTCCGCCGTTCAGGGCGTTTTCATTACTCATGAGCACACCGACCACGTCAGCGGACTTTCCATGCTGACAAAGAAAACCGGGATACCGGTGTACGGGCAGAAGCGGACGCTGCAAAGACTATGGGATGCCGGAAAGATCGCTCCCGTTTCCCGGGTCATAGACATGAACGGCAAGGCAATATCCTGCGGCGGCTGTGAGATAACCTGCTTCCGGACGCCTCATGACACCATCGAGAGCTGCGGCTACCGCATACATACCTCCGACGACAAATACTGCGCAGTCTGTACAGATCTTGGCACTGTAACGGAGGAAGTCGATATGGCGCTTACCGGCTGCCGTCTGGTTCTGCTGGAGGCGAACTACGACGAAAATATGCTGTGGCTTGGAAAATATCCGCCGGAGCTGAAAAAACGCATCGCCTCCGATCACGGTCACCTCTCAAACACCGACTGCGGCTCTCAGGCTGCCAGGCTTATCGCCGGCGGCACGACTCACCTGCTGCTCGGTCACCTGAGCCAGGACAACAACCGCCCGGATATTGCCGATTCCGCTGTTGAAAAGGCTCTTTCCGGATTTACAAGGAACCGCGACTATCTTCTCGGTGTCGCGCCTGTGGAATCCCAGGGCGCCGCCGTTATTTTCTGAGGTGAAAATATGAATATCAATCTTATCGTTATCGGCAGGCTCAAGGAGGACTATCTCCGCAGCGCCTGCGCCGAGTACATCAAAAGGCTGGGACGCTATTGCAGCTTTCAGCTCCATGAGCTGGAGGAATGCCGTCTCAGCGATCCGCCCTCGGAAAAAGAAATTGCCGCCGCCCTGAAAAAAGAGGGTGTGCAGATAAAAAAACTGGCAAAGGGATTTATCATTCCCATGTGCATCGAGGGAAAGCAACTGAGCAGCACGGAGCTTTCGGAGACAATTGTCTCCGCCGGGGTAAACGGAGCAAGCACCGTCACCTTTATTATCGGCAGCTCGTTCGGTCTCGACCCGGAGATAAAACAGATGGGAAATATCAGGCTGTCCATGTCTAAAATGACGTTCCCCCACCAGCTTGCCCGGGTGATGCTGCTGGAGCAGATATACCGCAGCTTTCAGATTGCGGAGGGCGGGAAATATCATAAATAGGCTGTCTTTAAGTTAAATATACAAATTATTTCTCAGCCCCTTGACAAAAATGAGAGAATGCGATATAATAAAGTTATCAGCAAATGCGATGAAGGGAAATAAAGCCTGTTGAGCTTCGCAGAGAGTCGGCGGCGGTGCGAGCCGATAAGCAGATCCGGGTTATAGCTCCTCCCTGAGCAGTCGGTTGAACGCTTCGGCAAGTAAACTTGAACGGGTTCTCCCGTTACAGAGATATGCGTTTCATGACGCAAATGAGTGGGTGTTCTTTTACATCAAGAAGAGTGGTACCACGGAGTATAAGCAGCTTCGTCTCTTCCATACCGTAAGGCGTGGGGGAGTTTTTTTATATCTCCGCGTCAAAATAAAATGTGAAGGTGGATTACTATGAACAACGTAAACAAGTACACAAGACAGTTTTTTGAAGCTCCGGCTACGGAAATGAAATGGACTAAAAAATCCTATATCGAAAAAGCCCCTGCATGGTGCAGCGTTGACCTCCGCGACGGCAACCAGGCGCTCATCACCCCTATGAGCCTGGGCGAAAAGCTGGAGTTTTTCAAAATGCTGGTAGATATCGGCTTCAAGGAGATCGAGGTGGGATTTCCTGCCGCCTCCGAAACAGAATATGAGTTCTGCCGCACGCTCATCGAGCAGAACATGATCCCGGACGACGTAACTATCCAGGTTCTTACACAGAGCCGCGAGCATATCATCAAGAAAACCTTCGACGCACTGAAAGGCTGCAAGAGCGCTATCGTTCACCTGTACAACTCTACCAGCCTGGCACAGCGCGAGCAGGTTTTCCGCAAGAATAAGGACGAGATCAAGGAGATCGCCGTTACAGGGGCAAAGCTCTGCAAGGAGTACCGCGAAAAATACGAGGGCTGTTTCCGCTTTGAATACTCCCCCGAAAGCTTCACCGGAACTGAGCCGGAATACGCTCTGGAGGTCTGCAACGCCGTTCTGGACATCTGGCAGCCTACGGAAAACGACAAGGTCATCATCAACCTGCCCGTTACAGTTCAGTTGTCTATGCCCCACGTCTATGCAAACCAGATAGAGTATATGAGCGATAATATCAAGTACCGCGAAAACGTCAACATCTCCCTCCACCCCCACAACGACCGCGGATGCGCAGTTGCGGACACGGAAATGGGTCTGCTGGCTGGCGCTGACCGCGTCGAGGGAACTCTCTTCGGAAACGGCGAGCGTACCGGAAACGTGGATATAATCACCCTCGCTATGAATATGTACTCCCAGGGCGTTGACCCGGAGCTGGATCTCAGCGATATCCCTGCGATCTCCGAACTTTACACCAGAGTTACAAGAATGAATGTGTATGAGCGTTCGCCCTACACCGGAAAGCTGGTTTTCGCAGCATTCAGCGGCTCTCACCAGGACGCTATCGCAAAGGGCATGAAGTGGCGCGAAGAGGGCCATACCGACAAGTGGACAGTTCCCTATCTGCCCATTGACCCGGAGGATCTGGGACGGGAATACTCCGCCGACGTTATCCGCATCAACAGCCAGTCCGGCAAGGGCGGCATCGGCTATATCCTGGAAACACGCTACGGCTACAATCTGCCCAAGAAGATGCGTGAGGTCGTTGGCTACATGGTAAAGGGCGTCTCCGACCACAAGCACAAGGAGCTTATGCCCGACGAGGTCTATGAGATCTTCAAGACAAATTTCGTTGACATAACGTCTCCCCTCAACGTGACCGAGGCGCACTATGTCCAGGGCGACGGCATAGAGGCTACCGTAAGCATTTCCTATAACGGCAAGAACGCAGTGGCGACTGATACCGGCAACGGCAGACTGGACGCCGTAAGCAACGCCGTGCGCTCCTACACCGGCATCGACTACAGCATAAACACCTACACGGAACACTCTCTGGAGGTCGGCTCGGCTTCAAAAGCGGTCTCATATGTTGAGATCACCTCCGGCGGAAAGAGCTACTGGGGCACAGGTGTTGACAACGATATCGTTGTTTCGTCGATAAAGGCTCTGATAACGGCTGTAAACGTCATGCTCAACGGGGAAAAGAAGTAATTATCCATAAAATTTTCGGTTGAAAGCATACACGGTGCACAAAATATTGGAAAATGTTCCGCTTCTTATTGATTTTGCCGGAATAGAGTGGTATAATATTCACAACAGCAATTTATCGAAAGGAGCAGACTGTAATGACATTCAAAGCATTATCGGATATATGTTCTTGTATCGTCATTATCACCGGCACGGTCATTAGCGGCTGTCGTCGTTCTTCATTCTGCCCGATCGGTTCTGCTGCCTAATGTTATTTTAGCGTGCAAAGCAAGTGACCTCCGGCAGACGTCGGAGGTTTTTTGTTCAGAATAATTAATAATAAAGGACTGAGAAATATGAGAATTTCAGGTGCAAAAATCGTCGTTGAAACACTGATAGAACAGGGCTGCGACACCGTTTTCGGATATCCCGGCGGTCAGGTCATCAACCTCTTCGATGAGCTGTACCTCAACAGCAGCAGGATAAACCACATTCTCACAGCCCACGAGCAGGGCGCGGCTCATGCTGCTGACGGCTACGCAAGAGCTACCGGAAAGGTGGGCGTGTGTATCGCTACCTCCGGTCCGGGCGCGACTAACCTCGTTACCGGTATCGCTACGGCTTATCTGGACTCCGTCCCCATGGTTGCGATCACCGGAAACGTTCCGTGCAGCCTTATCGGACGCGACAGCTTCCAGGAGGTAGATATCGTCGGCGTGACGATGCCTGTTACCAAGCATAATTTTATCGTCCGGGATATCCGGGAGCTTGCCGATACTATCCGCAATGCGTTCAAGATAGCAAAATCCGGCAGACCCGGCCCTGTTCTGGTCGATATCCCCAAGGATATCCAGACGGGCACATGGGATTTTGAAGCGAAAAAAGACCCTGTCCGCCCATATCCCCTGAGCTTTGCCTCGGAAAGCAAGCTGAGACAGGCTGCGGAAATGATAAAGAATGCCAAGCGCCCGTACATCTACTTCGGCGGCGGAATCATTTCCGGAAAGGCTTCCGCAGAGCTTCTCAGGCTTGCCGAGAAGATCGATGCTCCCGTGGGCTGTTCGCTTATGGGACTTTCGGCTATCCCCTCGGATCACCCCAGATTCCTGGGTATGAACGGTATGCACGGTCACTACGCATCCTCCGTTGCCCTGGACGAGGCAGACCTGGTGATCGCTCTGGGCGTCCGGTTCTCCGACAGAGCCACAGGTAAAAAGGAACGGTTCAACAAGAATTTCAGGATAATCCACATTGACATAGACAATGCGGAGCTGGACAAGAATATAACCTCCAACTTAGCTGTTCAGGGCGATATAAAGGACGCTCTTTTCCGCCTTATCCCCATGCTCACAGAGGTTTCCCGTCCGGAATGGGACGAACGCATAGAGGAGTTGCGACGGGAAGAGGCAGAACGCCTTGAAAGTGCGGCAAACAGCGCCTTTGCAAAACGCTGCGACAACTGCACCCACAAGTGCGGCCGATCGGATATGATAGAAGAAAATCACCTGACGCCCTACCAGATAATCGACATTATCAGCGAAAAAGCGGACGAGCATGACATTGTCGTTACCGACGTAGGTCAGCATCAGATGTGGGCTGCTCAGCGGTATCCCCTGAAAAATCCCAGAACGTTCCTCACCAGCGGCGGTCTGGGAACTATGGGCTACGGCATGGGCGCGGCTGTCGGCGCGTCAGCGGCGGAGGGCAGACGTACTATCCTCTTCACCGGCGACGGCAGCTTCGGCATGAACCTGAACGAAATGGCAACTGCCGTTTCCCAGAACACTCCCCTTATCGTTGTTATCATGAACAACGGCGTTCTGGGAATGGTTCGCCAGTGGCAGACTCTTTTCTTCGACAAGCACTATTCAAATACAACTCTTGCCCGGCAGACGGATTTCGTAAAGCTGGCAGAGGCTTTCGGCGCAAAGGGCGCCCGGGTATTCAATGCGGAGGAACTGGAAAAAGCTGCTGCCGAGGCGTTCGCGCACAACGGGCCTTTCCTTATCGACTGCGCTGTTGACTGCAATGAATTTGTCCTCCCCATGCTTCCTCCGGGCGGCTCTATCGAGGACATCATTACCGAAATAAAGTGAGGTGGACGACATGGAAAATAAACAGTTTGTTATCGGCGTTATCGTTTCCAACGTAAGCGGCGTTCTTTCACGGGTATCGGGAATGTTCACCCGCCGGGGCTTCAATATCGACTGCCTGACCGTAGGCGAGACTGAGTCCAAGGAATTTTCAAGGATCACCGTTGTTTTCCACGGTGACGAGGAGATCAAGGAGCGTATTGTCCGTCAGTTGGAAAAGCTCCACGACGTAAAGGAAGTGGAGGTTCTCGCTCCCAATGAGACGGTTATCCGCGATCTGCTGCTGATAAAGGTGCGCAACACCCCTGCCACAAGACAGGACATTATGACGGCGGTGGAGATCTTCCGCTCCAAGATCGTGGACTACTCCCCTACGGCTCTTATCTGCGAGCTGACCGGCGAGACATCCAAGATAAACGCATTTATCGAGCTTATGAAGCCCTACGGCATCATGGAAATGTGCCGCACGGGACTTGTGGCTATCGAAAGAGGCGACAATTGCCTCAAGACAAATTCCTGAGAACACAAATTCTGACACCGGGAACACGGACAGCGACCGCACGGTCTGCCTGAACAACGCTATAATTGCCATCAGCAATTACATAAATAATTTATTAAAAGGAGTTTTTCAGTCATGGAAAATACTGCAAAGGTTTATTACGAACAGAACTGCGATCTTTCCCTTCTCTACGGAAAGACAATTGCCGTTATCGGCTACGGCTCACAGGGTCATGCACACGCTCTTAATGCCAAGGAATCCCTGGGCGACAAGGGCAGAGTTATCATCGGTCTCTACGAAGGCTCAAAGTCATGGGACAAGGCTGTAAAGCAGGGCTTCGAGGTTTACACGGCTGCCGAGGCTGCAAAGCAGGCTGACATCATCATGATCCTCATTAACGATGAGAAGCAGGCTAAGCTCTACAAGGAAGACATCGAGCCTAACCTGGAGGCTGGCAATATGCTCATGTTCGCTCACGGCTTCAACATCCACTTCGGCTGTATCGTTCCTCCTGCCGACGTTGACGTTACAATGATCGCCCCCAAGGGACCCGGACACACTGTTCGCTCCGAGTACCAGGCAGGCAAGGGCGTTCCCTGTCTCGTTGCCGTTCATCAGGACGCAACAGGCAAGGCTCAGGATATCGCTCTCGCTTACGGTCTCGCTATCGGCGGCGCACGTGCAGGCGTTCTGGAGACTACATTCAGAACCGAGACTGAGACTGACCTCTTCGGTGAGCAGGCTGTTCTCTGCGGCGGCGTATGCGCACTGATGCAGGCTGGCTTCGAGACTCTCGTTGAAGCAGGATACGACCCCAGAAACGCTTACTTCGAGTGCATCCACGAGATGAAGCTCATCGTTGACCTTATCTACCAGAGCGGCTTTGCAGGCATGAGATATTCTATCTCCAATACTGCTGAATACGGCGACTATATCACAGGTCCCAAGATCATCACAGAGGACACAAAGAAGGCTATGAAGAAGATCCTTTCCGATATTCAGGACGGTACTTTCGCTAAGGACTTCCTCCTGGATATGTCAAGCGCAGGTTCTCAGGTTCACTTCAAGGCTATGAGAAAGCTGGCTTCCGAGCATCCTTCCGAGAAGGTCGGCGAGGAGATCAGAAAGCTCTATAGCTGGAACAACGAAGAGGATAAGTTCATCAACAACTGATAATCGTTTTTTCACAAGTCCGGGGAGGGAGCAGGTTCCCGAACCGGACTTCATTTTAAAAACTCTTTATTAAAAATTCTTTAGGCAACACCGCACAAAGATTGTGCGGCAGATGCGCAGTCGATTTTTTCGTCAGATTGTATAAAAACGACGCAGGCAGGCTGACGCCTGTCAAGGAGTTTTTGTGCAAGATGACGGAAAAAGCGCAAGCAGATGACG
>JAGBGT010000036.1 GCA_017935865.1 Ruminococcus sp.
GCTGCCCCAAACCCTGCCAGAGGCTCTGCCTCTGGCCTCTGCCAAAGGGACATTGTCCCTTTGGAAACCCGGTGTTTATCGGCTTCGCCGATTTGGGGCGCTGCCCCAATCCCTGCCAGAGGCGCTGCCTCTGGACTCTGCCAAAGGGACATTGCCCCTTTGGAAACCCGGTGTTTATCGGCTATGCCGATTTCGCGCTTACAACCTCGACTTAAAATCCTCATACCCGAAATTTCTAAGCCTCTCCAGGCTTCCGTCCCTCCGCCGAAAAAGTATCTCCGGCAGCGGCATACCGTTGAACGTATTGTTCTTTACCATAGAATATATCGCCATATCGCCGAAAACAAGCCTGTCGCCGATTTTCAGCGGCTCATCAAAGGAATATTCACCGATAACGTCCCCGGCAAGACAAGTCTGCGAGCCAAGCCGATAGCACCAGGGTTTCGCGCCGACCTCCCCTGCACCATACAGCGGCGGACGATAGGGCATTTCCAGCACGTCAGGCATATGACAGGCAGCAGAGGTGTCAACAATGGCGATTGGCATATCATTTTCCGTGATGTCCAACACCTCCGTCACCAGATATCCGGCGTTCAGCGCCACAGCCTCTCCCGGTTCAAGATACACCTCCAGCCCGTATTTCGCCTGCATACGGTTGATGCAGTTCTCAAGGAGTTTAATATCATAGTCCTCCCGGGTGATGTGATGACCTCCGCCGAAATTTATCCACTCCATTTTTTTCAGCACGCCGCCGAACTTTTTCTCAACAGCTTCCAGCGTCCTTTCAAGATCGTCGGAATTTTGCTCGCAGAGGGTATGAAAATGCAGACCGGACACGCCCTCCAGCATATCCTCCCGGAAATTTTTTCTTGTAATTCCCAGCCGTGACTTTGGAGAACAGGGATCGTATATCTCGTGCCCCTCCTGTGTGGACAGCTCCGGATTTATGCGAAGTCCTATCTTCTTTCCGGCAGCAAGCACACGCTCACGGTACTTTTCAAGCTGTGAAAAGGAATTGAAGATAATATGTCCGCAATATGAGATTATTTCGTCCATTTCATCCTCGCGGTAAGCCGCCGAAAAAACGTGGTTTTCCTTTCCCATTTCCTCGAAACCGAGTCTTGCCTCATACAGTCCGCTGCAAGCCGTCCCCGAAATATACTCCCCTATCAGCGGATAGAAATGATAACAGGAAAAAGCTTTCTGGGCAAGCAGTATCTTCGCGCCCGTCCGTTTTTCGACTCCGCGAAGAATTTCAAGATTCCGCTGCAAACGCTCCTCGTCAATGAGGTAACAGGGAGTTTTCAGATCTGATACATTTAGCATTTTATTCAACTCCGGACATCAATCAACAAGAATCGGATCGTGATCCTCCTCCCAGGGAAGTCCCCATTTATTCAGAGCTTCCATAAACGGATCGGGGTCAAATTCCTCAATGTTGTAAACTCCCGGCTTCTTCCAGGTTCCCGTCATTATCATCATTGCGCCGATCATGGCAGGAACGCCCGTGGTGTAGGATATCGCCTGAGAGCCGACCTCGCGGTAGCACTCCTGGTGGTCGCAGATGTTATAGAGGTAATAGTTTTTATCCTTACCGTCCTTTTTTCCGCGGAAAATGCAGCCTATATTTGTCTTGCCCACGGTTCTCGGGCCGAGGGAGGCAGGATCGGGGAGAACGGCTTTCAGGAACTGGAGCGGAACGATCTCCCTGCCCTCATACATGATCGGCTCAATGGACGTCATTCCCACATTTTCCAGGCATTTCAGATGTGTCAGGTAGCTCTGTCCGAATGTCATGAAAAAGCGTATTCTCTTTATCCCCTTGATGTTCAGGGCAAGGGACTCCAGCTCCTCATGGTGGAGCAGATACATATCCTTTTCGCCCACGCCCTTGAAATTATACACACGCTTTATTTCCATCGGCTCAGTCTCGATCCACTTGCCGTCCTCGATGTAGCTGCCCTTTGCGGAGACCTCGCGAATGTTTATCTCCGGGTTGAAATTTGTTGCAAATGGATAGCCGTGATCGCCGCCGTTGCAGTCCAGAATATCAATATAATTTATCTCGTCAAACTCATGCTTCATGGCATAGGCAGAAAAAACTCCCGTAACGCCCGGGTCAAAGCCGCTTCCCAGAAGAGCCGTTATTCCGGCATCCTCGAACCGCTGACGGTAAGCCCACTGCCACTTATACTCGAATTTAGCCGTGTCCAGCGGCTCATAATTGGCGGTGTCCACATAATGGGTCTTTGTTGCCAGGCAGGCATCCATGATCGTCAGATCCTGGTACGGCAGCGCAAGATTCAGAACAACATCCGGCTTGTAGCTCTCGATGAGCGAAATAAGCTCGTCCACATTGTCCGCGTTGACCTGAGCAGTCTCAATGACTGTTTTCGTGCCGGGCTGGAGCTTTTCTTTCAGCGCATCGCACTTGGATCTTGTTCTGCTGGCGATCATAATGCCCTCAAAAACCTCGCTGTTCTGACAGCACTTGTGAATAGCAACGGACGCCACGCCTCCGCAGCCGATAATCATACATTTTCCCATTTTAATTCTCCTCAAATAATAATGTTATGCCAACACCGTACAAAGCCGTTAGGCGGTCTTTGTGCGGTGTTGCCTTATCTGTTCATGACAACGCCAGCAGCATCTCGCGGATCATTTTGCAGGCGACCGCCGTTGATACTCCACTCTGGTCGTAGACCGGGCTTAACTCGTTCACATCGCAGCCGACAATATCCAGCTCTCCGCAGACCAGCGTGACCGCCCTCCGCAGCTCATCAAAGGTCACGCCGCCGGCTTCGGGAGTACCCGTTCCCGGAAAGACCGAGGGGTCGAGGACATCCAGATCGAGGGTGAAATAGACCTTTTTCCCTTTCAGACGTTTAACCGTCTGCTCCAGACCGTCAAAGCCGAATTTGTGCATTTCCGTGTGCTCATCGGCGAAGTAAAATTCCTCCCGGTCGCCGCTACGTATGCCGAATTGGAAAATATGCCCGTCTCCCACAAGCTCATAGCATCTCCGGAGGACGCAGGCATGGGACAAGGGCTGCCCCAGATATTCGTCGCGCAGGTCGGCATGGGCGTCAAAATGGACGATGTACAGCTCCTCTCCCATAGCCTCTGCCGCATCCCGGACAGCCATGACCGAGCCGAGAGTTACAAGATGCTCGCCGCCGATCATAAAGGGCAGCTTGCCGTCCTTGAGAATAATATCGGAGCGCATGGCAATGTCAGCTATAGTCCGGCGGACACTTCCGAAAGGCAGCTCCAGGTCTCCGCTGTCGAAATAGCTGTAGTCCGTCATATCCTTGCACTGATACGGGCTGAATGTCTCGATGCCGAAGCTCTCGCTGCGTATTGCCGAGGGCGCAAAGCGTGTGCCCGGGCGGAAGCTTGTTGTGCCGTCAAAGCCTGCGCCGAAAAGAACGATCTTCGATTCCCCGTATTCGCCGTCACAGGCGATAAACGTCTGTATATTTTTTTCCAACATAATTTATCTCACCTCTACATCCTTCAGCATATTCTCCACATAGACCGGCAGAGCAAATGCCCCGGCGTGAAGTTTTGTATTATAATATTTCGTCTGCAATCCCAGCATATTCCACTTTGCGCCGTTCAGATCGCGGACGGGATGATATTTTTTCGATGCAAAGCCAAAAAGCCAATGTCCCGAGGGATATGTGGGGATGTGTGCCTGGTAGACACGGCTCACAGGAAAACTCTCCGTTATCCGCTTGTGGGAGCGCTGCATAGCCGCCGCATCCTCAGCATAAAACGGGCTTTCATGCTGATTAACCATTATGCCGTCCTCCCGGAGAGCCTTGTTGCAGCTTCCGTAAAATTCCTTAGTAAAAAGCCCCTCTCCCGGACCAAACGGGTCGGTGGAGTCAACGATTATCACGTCATATTTATCTTCACAGCGCCGGATGAATTTCACACCGTCCTCATAGAAAATATTCACTCTCGGGTCATCCAGCCGGCAGGCAGTTGTCGGCAGAAACTTTTTGCTCACCTGAACTACAAGCTCGTCTATCTCCACCAGGTCTATGGTCTCCACTGTAGGATATCGGGTCAGCTCCCGGACAACTCCGCCGTCGCCTGCACCTATAACAAGGATATTCCGCGGATCGGGGTGAACCGCCATAGGCACGTGAGTTATCATCTCATGATATATAAACTCGTCCTTTTCCGTCAGCATCATATAGCCGTCAAGTGTAAGAAATCTGCCGAACTCCTTCGAGTCGAACACATCTATCCGCTGAAATTCGCTGTTTCCCGAATAAAGCTGCCGATCGACCCTTATCGAAAGCTTGACATTGGGCGTATGACGCTCCGTAAACCACAGCTCCATATTACACCTCCACCGCAAGAACGTTGAGGCGGTTTATCTCCAGATCCTCCGTTCCGGTCATCTGGCAGCCCTTTTCCTTGGCATACCGTATATACTTTATGATATCCTCTGTTATCAGCTCTCCCGGCGCGAGAATTGGGATTCCCGGCGGATAGCACATGACAAATTCCGTGCATACTCTTCCCACCGATTCCTCCAGGGGCAGCGAGATCTTATCGGCATAAAATGCGCGTCTGGGAGTCTCCGCCACGATTGGCGGAATGTACTCCTGAGTCAGCATATCCGCGCCGCTTTTTCCGAAACGCCGCTTTATCTCCGCCAGCGCGCTGATAAGCCGTTCTATGTCACGTTTTCTGTCCCCCACGGAAAGGTAGGCGAGGATATTTCCAATGTCGCCGAACTCTATCTGTATGTCGTACTCGTCCCGGAGGAGATCGTACACCTCGATCCCGGCAAGACCGATAGGCAAAGTGAAAATGCTCAGCTTTGAAACGTCAAAATCGTAGATGCTGTCACCGTTTATAAGTTCCCGGGAATAGGCGTAATATCCGCCGATACCGTTTATCTCTGACCGCGCGTACTCCGCCATTTCCACAGTTTCCGCAAAGATCTCACGTCCGCTTAAAGCAAGTCTCTTCCGCGAAATATCCAGGCTGGACAGCAGCAGATAGGAAGCGCTTGTGGTCTGGGTCAGGTTCACTACCTGACGCATATAGTCGGAATTTATACGGCTACCCATAAGCAAAAACGAACTTTGAGTCAGGCTTCCCCCGGATTTGTGCATACTGACAGAGGCAATATCAGCTCCGGCAGCCATTGCCGTGACCGGAAAATTATCACCGAAGTAAAAATGCGTACCGTGCGCTTCGTCCACAAGGACAAGCATATTGTGTGCATGGGCAAGCTCCACGATTCTTTTCAGGTCAGAGCAGATGCCGTAATAGGTTGGATTATTTACCATGACTGCCTTAGCCTGGGGATTCTCGCGGATCGCCTGTTCCATCTGACCGACAGACATACCCAGGGAAATTCCAAGCTGGGAATTTACATCCGGATTGACGTACACCGGCACAGCGCCCGTCAGAATAAGGGCGTTTATGGCGCTTCTGTGGACATTTCGGGGCATAATTATCTTGTCGCCGCTCTTGCAGGCATACATTATCATGCTCTGGACGGCGGACGTCGTACCTCCCACCATGAAAAACGCACTGTCAGCCCCGAAAGCATCCGCCGCCAGCGCCTCCGCGTCGCGTATCACAGAAACCGGGTGGCAGAGATTGTCCAGCGGCTTCATTGAATTAACGTCAACATTCATGCAGTCTTCGCCGAGAAACTCTGTAAGCTCCATATTTCCCCTGCCGCGCTTGTGACCGGGCACGTCGAAGGGAACGACTCTCATGCGCCGGAATTTCCGCAGCGCCTCATAAATCGGTGCATCAACCTGAGATAATGCCATTTCCGTAAACATTCCTTCCGCTGAAAATTTCTATCATCTCGCGACGAAGAGCGTCTGTAATGTCCAGCCGGCTTCTTGGCGAAAGCTCGCGGACATCGGTATTGAAAAGATAATTCTGTAATTCTATCTCCTTGATAAGCATTTTTGTGTGGAACATATTTGCCTGATAGACATTTATATCAACAGCGTCGTATTTATCAAGGGTCGAATCGTCGATGTAGTTCTGTATAGATGTTATATCATGGTCGATAAAAAGCTTCTCACCCTGTAGATTCCGCGTAAATCCCCGGACACGGTAGTCCATGGTGATTATATCGGAATCAAAGCTTCCTATAAGAAAATCCAGCGCGGTAAGCGGCGTAATTTTTCCGCAGGTGGCGACGTCAATGTCCACGCGGAACGTGGCGATATTGTTGTCCGGATGATATTCCGGGTAGGTGTGGACGGTAACATGGCTCTTGTCAAGATGCGCGAGCGTTTCGCTGCCTCCCATAGGCACCATTGTGTCATCGGCAATAAGAAACGTCGCGGAAGCGCCCTGCGGGTCATAATCCTGACGCGATACGCTGAGGACCTTTGCCCCTATCATCTCCGTAAGATGAGTCATAATATCAGTAATACGCTTTGAGTTGTACGCCTCGTCAACGTAGGCAATATAATCCGTCTGAGCCTTTGGGGTTCTGGCATAGCAAACATCGTAAATATTAAAGCTCAGAGATTTTGTCAGGTTGTTGAAACCGTATAACTTCAGCTTATTCTCCATATTCTCACCTCAAAAAAATACACGCACAGTATCAAGGCTGTACGTGTATATATTTATCATATACATATTGGTATCAGAGTTATATTATGAGCAAAAAACCTCTTTTACTACTCTTATTGACCTTTCACAAGCCGTAATTAATCTAACTTATAAATTTCAATAAGGCAACAGAAGTTGCCGTCCGAATCATCGGAGATCGGCATTTGACCGGCTGTCCGTATGGCGTTAACTTCCAAAGAGGAAGTGGTCAAAATCTTGCTCTGAACACAAACTTCATTGCAATAAACAGATTATATCATATTTTTGTCCCTTTGTCAAGGGATTATAGATTAAACAAAAAATTAAACTTATCAACGCCCGTCTTACAGGCATCTTTTCCGTATTTCTGCGTTAAAAATCCTTGCCATACGACAGTATGCCTGCGGATTTTTGCCTTGAAATACAAAAAATATACCTGCAATCCGAGCATTTCGGATAGTGTCAACACGCCC
>JAGBGT010000037.1 GCA_017935865.1 Ruminococcus sp.
CCTTGCAGGGCGCCTAAAGGCTGCATCGACTTGCGGTCGATATGGGACTCTGTCCCATACCCTGCCAGAGGCGCTGCCTCTGGACTCTGCAAAAGGGGCCTTGCCCCGTTTGAAACCCGGTGTTATCGACCTGCGGTCGATGTCGCCTGACATATTCTAATATGCCGTAATAATATTTTTCACGTACTGCTTCATCTCTTTACTGGAACCGACCGCGTGTGCTCCGCTGACGACCTCCCATTTCTGCCGCTCGGAAAGTGCCGAAAATTTCCGCATGGCGTCAGGCTCTGCCGCAAGCGCCATAGAAAGTCCAACAGGCAGATCAAAACCGCTTTTGTAAAAGTTATCCATAAAAAAACCTCCGTGCACCGGCTTTTTTCAAAGCTTGGCACGGAGTTATTTTTTCCTGATTTTTATACATTATACTATTTTTTGATCAAACTGACGAAAAAAATCGTCAGGATCTTCAACAAATCAGCGATTATTGATATGCTCCGGGTATAAATCGTGGTGAGTAAGCCTGTCCCAGGCGATCTCCTCCCACTTCGTCCCCGGCATTCCGTAGTTGCAGTACGGGTCTATGGAAATTCCGCCGCGCGGCAGGAATTTTCCCCACACCTCAATATATTTCGGAGACATCAGCTTTATCAGGTCATTCATTATAATATTCACGCAGTCCTCGTGAAAATCGCCGTGATTCCGAAAGCTGAAAAGATACAGCTTCAGCGACTTGCTCTCCACCATTCTCTCCGCCGGCACGTAGGAAATGTAGATCGCCGCAAAATCCGGCTGACCTGTAATGGGACAAAGACTGGTGAACTCCGGGCAGTTGAACTTTACAAAATAATCCCTGTCCGGGTGCTTGTTGGGAAACGTCTCCAGCACCTCCGGGGCATAGTCAGAGGAATATTTCGTGTTCTGATTTCCCAGAAGTGTGATATCGCCGTGCTCGGCTTCGGTTCTTCCAGCCATTTTCATTCTCCTTTCATAAGCGGGTCGACGAGACCGTTTGCCTCAAACGCCGCTATTCTGTCGCGGCACGTGCCGCAGACTCCGCAGGGCTTGCTGCCGCCCTCATAGCAGCTCCAGGTAAGCTCATAGGGAACGTTCAGCTCCGTTCCCAGCCGGACTATATCAGCCTTAGTCCTGCTGACAAAGGGCGCTTCGATTTTAAGCTGTTCGCCGCTTCCAATATAAACCGCGTCATTCATTGCGTTATTGAAGCCGCTGCTGCAATCGGGATAAGCATTTCCTGCGGCGTCGTCGCTGTGTGCACCGTAGTATATCACCTGACAGCCGTTTGAAAGGGCGATGCTTGCCGCAGAGGAAATGAACAGACCGTTTCTGAAAGGAACATAGGTAGAAACCGGCTTTCCCCCGGTCTCTGAGAGCTGCTCAGCGTACGTCGTCTGCGGAATATCTTTCTCCGACTTCGACAGCAGCGAGCAGTCCGAGTCTGCAAAAATCGGTGTAAGATCAAGAGTTTTCCAGATCACGCCATAATGCCGGGCTATCTGCTCCGCCGCCCGGATCTCCTTATCGTGCTTCTGACCATAAAAGATCGAAAGAGCAATCACATTTTCCGCCCCGTATTTATTGACAGCGAGGGCAAGACAGGTCGTGCTGTCAAGTCCGCCGCTGAAAAGAACAAGTGCTTTCATTTTTTCTCCTAATCTACCAGCTTTTGCAGGTCTCTGTCATTTTTGAACGCTCCGGTGTAAGTCCTCGTTTCCGTCCTCGACGATGGATTCCGGATTCCCCGGGCAGTCATGCAGCTATGTGAGCCTATTATCTTCACTGCCACGTCCGGCGAACCGGCGGCTTCGGAAATTATCTCCGCAATGTCGCGTCCCAGCCGCTCCTGGAGCTGAAGCCGCTTTGCCGCCATATCGCATATTCTGGCGATCTTGCTCAGCCCCAACACTCTTCCGTGGGGGATATACGCCACATTGACCGTCATGTCGTACATGAGGGCAAGGTGATGCTCGCAATAGCTGAAAACCGTTATATTCCTCATGATCACAGCTTCCTGCGCGCCTGTTTCCTCTGCCGAAAAAGTCTTGCCGAACATTTCTGCTATTTCGTGATTGGTGTACGCCGTGCCCTCCAGCACTTCCTCCAGCATCCCTGCAACGCGGCGCGGAGTCTCCGCGAGACCCTCACGGTCGGGATCTTCACCGATTGCCTCTAAAAGCCCCCGGATATGGTATTCGATTTTTTCCCTGTCCATGCTACACACCCCTTTTCTCCGGGTCCCAGATAAATTTATGGAGCTGCAATTGCAGCCGAATGTCATTGAGCCTGTTTTCCGCCATAAAATCTACTATTTCCGCCGGGTCAATGCTGCCGAAAACGGGGCTGAGATAAACGCTGCACTTTTCCATCAGATCATATTTCATTATTATCTCCGCCGCCTTTTCCAGGTCTGCTCTGCTTCCGGCAACAAACTTCACCGTGTCATTTCCGGTCAGATATTCGTAGTTTTCTGTCAGCATATGCTGTTCCATTCCGCTGCCGGGAAGCTTATAATCGAGGGTAAAGCTCGGGCGGAATTTTCTGTTGCACAGTCCGTCTATCGGCAAACTCCCGTTTGTCTCAATTTCCACACGGCAGCCGGACTCCATAAGCGGCTCGATGAGCCTGTAAAGCTCCTGCTGAAGCAACGGTTCGCCGCCTGTCAGAGTCACGTTTTTCACTCCGGATGATCTGACATATCCGGCAATTTCTCCGGCGGACATCATCTCAGCCGCTGCGGACTCAGCGTTCGCCCAGCGTGTATCGCAGTAGGAGCAATTGAGATTGCATCTGCGGAAGCGGATAAAGACCGCAAGCTCTCCGGCGCGTCTGCCTTCGCCGTTTATGCTGACGAATTTTTCCACAACGGGATATCTTATCTCATCATTCATTGTCCACCTCATACACAGCGCAGTTATCCGGTGTCTCATACACCGTAACGCTTTTCACAGGCAGACCCTTTTCCGACAGCAGATCATGAAAATGCTTCGCGAAATTTTCCGCAGTCGGTCGGAAAGGCACCTCAATAAGGCGGAATCCCTCATCATTCAGGGCGTTTAATGTCGTCTGTTTCAGACTTCCGGACTCATATATAAGTGCGTGGTCAAAGCTGTCGGCAAGGCTGCGGAGAATTTTTTTCAGATCTCCGAAATCAATAAGCATTCCGCGTTTTTCCCCGTTCTGCTCCGGCTCTTTGCCGGAAACGGAGACCTCGACAGTCCAGCGGTGACCGTGGATATTTGCGCATTTTCCGACATAGCCGTGGAGAAAATGTGCGCTGTCAAAGGCGGCGGAGGTTTTCAGGTAATACATAGTACATCTCCCAATAAAGGCAGCACCGCACAAAGACCGCCTTACGGTTTTGCACGTCATCTGACTGCGTATCTGCCACACAATCTTTGTGCGGTGTTGCCTAAAAAATGCACCTGCGGAACAGATGCAGCCGGCTGCAATCAGCCGGATTCTGCCCGTAGTTTTTAGGGCGTGTTGACACTACCACTCAACGCCCGTCTTACAGGCATCTTTTCCGTATTTCTGCGTTAAAAATCCTTGCCATACGACAGTATGCCTGCGGATTTTTGCCTTGAAATACAAAAAATATACCTGCAATCCGAGCATTTCGGATAGTGTCAACACGCCC
>JAGBGT010000038.1 GCA_017935865.1 Ruminococcus sp.
AGTTCGCTGCTATTGCTGTCTTCTTCTGCTTCGGTACAAACGACCTGACACAGATGACATACGGTTTCTCACGTGACGACGCCGGCAAGTTCCTGGGCGCATACTATGACAAGAAGATCTTCGAGAACGATCCTTTCGCTAAGCTGGATCAGACTGGCGTAGGCAAGCTGATGGAAATGGCTATCAAGCTCGGCAAGCCCGTTAACTCCAAGCTCCACTGCGGTATCTGCGGCGAGCACGGCGGCGATCCCACATCTGTTGAGTTCTGCCACAAGATCGGTCTTGACTATGTTTCATGCTCACCTTTCCGCGTTCCGATCGCAAGACTGGCTGCTGCTCAGGCTGCAATCAGCGAAAAGAAGTAATTCACGAGTACGTTAAAATCGGCGAATTTACACTGTTTCTGGACGATGCTAAGGAATATCTCTACAGCAAGTCCACGAAGCACAGGATATTGAATTGGCGTGATATTCATGTCCATATCTATATCTGAAATCTAAAAATAAAAATAATGCCTCACATCGTGCTTGCACGAACGTGGGGCATTTTCTTATCCTGCGGATTTTCTTTTTACTGGTAAAACGTACAGCTTAAAACAATATGCAATATATTGCATATTATCTTTTAAGGTAATACCGCACAAAGATTGTGCTGGAGATGTACTCTGATAGCATAAACTCCGTCAGATTGTATCAAAACGATGCAGGCATTGACGTATGTCAAGAAGTTTTGGTGTGAACAGAGACAAGTAAAATAGGCACAATAAAAGAGAGGTCTTTTTGTCTACTTTGCGAATTGACTTATTCGTATCATTAACGTATAATAAATATAAAGTGCAATAAATTGCACTTTATAAGTTGGATAAGAAAGAGGGCGGTAATATGTTAATCACGAACGATTTAGATTGTAATGCTGCCATGAATGAATTTGCTGTCAGATTCAAGCAGCACAGAGTTTCTGCTCATATCACGCAAAAGGAACTTGCTGAAAAAACGGGAATCGGGTTGAGGACAATTATCCGTTTTGAAAAGGGTGAGGAAATAGGGCTGCTCACATTCGTAAAGCTGATGCAGGGCATAGGGCTTGAACACAACCTTGAAAATATTATACCGGATTACACGAAACGACCTTCTTACATTGCAAATAGCGGTAATCTGCCTAAGAGAGCAAGAAAGAAGAAAGTGAACACTACTGAATGGAAATGGGGGGATGAAGAATGAACAAGCCAATCAATACAGCAGAAGTCTGGCTTTGGGGTTCGAAAATAGGCTATCTATATCAACCGGAAGGTTCAAGGTTGGTGCAATTTGAATATGACAGAGAGTTTCTTAACAGCGGTATCGAAATATCTCCGATTATGCTGCCTCTGTCGGAAAATATTTACGCATTCGATGATTTGGCTGGCGTCCCTGCTTTTAAGGGAATGGCAGGTGTTTTTGCAGATTCTTTACCCGATAGATTCGGAAACAAGATGATTGACGCTTGGCTTGCAGAACAAGGACGAGCGAAAGACTCTTTTACGGCTATCGAGAGATTATGTTATACAGGAAGCAGAGGCATGGGCGCATTGGAGTATCAACCTTCAACAGGCTCTGTTTCAGTAGAAGAAAATTTGGACGTAACTGAAATGGTAAAGCTTGCTTCAAGTGTTCTGAGTGACAAGAAAGATGCCATACTGTCAGATAAAAAAGCAAGCATTGCGCAGTTGATAGAGATAGGTTCTTCAGCAGGCGGCGCAAGAGCGAAAGCTGTTATCGCACTGAATGAGCGAACCGGTGAAATACGGTCGGGACAACTATTAAGCAGCAGTGATTTTGACTATTGGCTCTTAAAGTTTGACGGTGTAGATAAAAATGGAGATCACAACATCCATGACAGCAGGCAGTATACGAATATTGAATATGCATACTACCTCATGGCAAAAGATGCAGGAATCAACATGAATGAGTGCAGACTGCTCCGAAAAGATGGTTTATGTCATTTTATGACCAAAAGATTTGACCGTGAGAACGGAAAGAAACTGCACATGATTACATTGGCAGGACTGGCACATCTCGATTACAATACTCCCTGTTCCTGTTCGTATGAAATGTATGCAAGGTATGCTAAGAGAATCGGAGTCAGCCAAAGTGAAATCGAAGAAATATACAGAAGAATGGTATTTGCAGTAGAGGGGGTAAACTGCGATGACCACGTTAAAAATTTCTCTTTCCTTATGAACAAAAAAGGAGAATGGCGCATATCTCCTGCATATGACATCACCTTTGCCTATAATCCTGATAACAAGTGGATTTCCAGACATCAAATGACGATTAACGGCAAGGCAAGTGAGATAACTGATGAAGATATGATTGCCTGCGGTGTAAAAATGGGATTGACAAATTCTTTTTGCAGAGAAGCAATAGAATCAGCGAGAGAAGTCGTTTCAAATTGGCTGCAATACGCTGAAAAAGCATCCATAAGCGAAAGCAGAGCGATAGATATTGCGTTAGCGATCGAAACGGTAAGAAACGTTACAATCAACGGAATTACATCGGAGCAAAGAACCCGTTATGACAGCTAAGTAAAAAGAGCAGAGATTGCCCCTCTGCTCTTTCGATTTATCTCATTTGTCACTGCTAAAAACGAGAAATCTTCTATTGAATTAACTGTACATATCGTATGCTAAGTATAACAAGATATACTTAGCAAAACTGCCATCGTTCATTTTGATTCTTTGACAAGTGAAAATTTCAACACTTGTTATTGGAAATTATCAAGTCTGCATCGCTTCTTTAAAACGGCACTTCATCAGGATTTTGCTGTTCTCTCCTCAGCAATTTTGTCATATTACTTTGTGAAAAATCACGCCTATAAAATCCGCCGAAATATCTCTGACACCATAGCATGATATGCTCATCAAGCTCATGATATTCTCCATAATATTTCTGCAAAATGGCTGCCCACTCATCATTAAAATAGCAATGCTCTGCCATAAAATCTGCAATGTTAGCATACTCACTTTCAGCCATTGTAATGAACGCATTTTTGATTGATGGCTCGGTACCCCAAAGGGCTTTCAGCTCGTTATAGCAGTCGAGGAATACCTTATGATTGGCATGATCTATCTGACCGAGAGGAATGTTCAGAAAGTTATCAATATGGTGACTGTGGGTGATGCCAAACGCTTTTATCGTAACCTCTAATTTCCCACTGACCTTTCCCCAATCATCAAGCGTGAACAGGAAAATTTCCTCGTCATCGAAAAAGCAAACCTTCTCACACCACAACTTATTTTTCGCATCATCTTTCGCTTTATTGAACGCTTCTTCACGGTTACTGTATTTCAAAAAATCTTCAATCGTTTCACCGCTGCCATTGCGATAGGAACAACAATACGAAACTGGATAATCTTTGCTCATATATGTCTTCTTATGCCTTTATTTCTATAACCTTCTGTTTCAAATTTTCTCTGGTATCCATCAGAATCCTTCCAAGGCAATTTGCCCCCTGACCGTTCACCGTTCCCCAGATACGGTCGCCCCAGTCGTTTCCCTCTTCAAGGCAGGCATCACCGGTGGCAAGAAGTTTTTCGGCAAGCTTGCGGTTTTGACTGAACTTTGCCATAACAATATCCGCCATGACAGATATCTTGATGTCCTCCCAATCCTTTCGGAGCTGTACCCTGCGCCCTGCTCTTTTTGCTTCTGAAGGATTCATCCTCGTGAATGCTTCACGCTCTTTTGGGTCAGCACATTTCTGTGCCTGAAAAGCAGCCTCGTTGTTTTGATAGGTCAGCCCCTCGTAAGTGATTGGAGCTTCATAGAAATTACTGAGGAAGAAATACTCGTTGCGGAAAGAATCAATTTTCATTTGTCTCACTCCCTTTCAGTATCAAACACGGCAAACACCTGACCGTCAGCAATCCACTCCTCAATAGGAATGCTTTGCAGCCTCTCAATGCTGTCGTTTGTAATTGTGTAACCCATTTCGTCACAGCAATAGTCGCTCACGTTTCCCGCAAGCTGAATGCGCTGTAATGTTTCAAATCTCGTTTTCGTCCTTGTAATTGTCTGCACACCGTCATCCACGGACGGCATATGGATGAACCAGAGTCCGTTTACCTCGCCGTTGTACTTCTCTTTCAGAAGAGCAGCGCAGGACTGAAGGTCGTTGAAGTATAGGTCGTTTGCTCCCTCTTTCTTATAAGGCAAGACAGACTTGTAGTTTTCCTTTGTCAGATAAGGCACATGCTTCAAAAATCTATTCCGATATGTTTCATACTCTCCTCCTCTTTCAAAGCGAAAAACAGCGTGGGGGCAACCATGTTTATCATTTGAACTGCCATACTTGGCGGTCAATTCAATCAGACATGAAGCAAAATCAATTCATGGGCGGCATTATATCTGCATCGTATCGTTTGCGTTCCAAACCATGTTTTTCCATCAGTTCAGTAAAAATGCCTTCCATCCCCTTATGGTCTGCTTCAAACCAATCGGAATCATTCACAAAATAATTCACGATTTCATCATACGGAATCATCTTAGCAAGTTCGTCACTTGAAATGCTTGTTTCCTGATAGAGTTTGCGGTAAATGTAACCTACGTATTCCGAAAAGCAACGATCTTTCTCTGAAACAGACGCTTTCTTAACAAGAAACCTTTCTATTTCAGGCATACATAGTTCGTATATTGCTTGGGGAAATTTTGTTTGGTATGGGGAATAAATAGTATCAAAGTGGCGTTTACAGAAGTCTGAACACATGAACGCATCAGAAAAAGAACTCATATCATACTTCTTGTTTGCCATATATGAATAGAAATACCCCTGCGTTTGGCAGATTCTTGCATCTGTTTTCATGCTCTTTCTCCTTCCTGTTTAAAACAGCACCGCACAAAGCCGTCAGACGTTCTTTGTACGATGCTGCGGTACTGCCTTAATTATGTCTATGTTGTGCGCCGATGTAAGCACCCATTGCGGCGGCATTTTCCATGCGCTGCTGATGCATCTCGTTTTCGAGAATATTCAGTGCCTCTTTCAGCGTGTCAGCACGTCCATTCTGTGCGTATCCGATAATCGCATTGAGGCAGCTGCCTGTGCGGTACTCGGCAGGCAGCCACGCAAGAGATATATCGCCCTGCATATTTGCGATGTTTCTTTCCAGTTCTTGAATTTTAGTTTTACAAGTAATTATCCGTTTCAGTCTTAGAACCAGCAAGATTACTGGTGGAGATGCGATTGCAAAGAAGAAAAGCATTGAAGTAAACCCTTTCAAACCATAGGCAAGAATAGCTATAACTCCAAGAATTGCCATTAATGCCGAAAAACCAAGAGCCACCGCCCATAGGCAGCCAAATTTCTTTTTCTGCTCGATTTCTTCAGAAAGCTGTTCAAACTCATCTTCAAGCTGATTCAGCTTTTGTGCAAGCGGGAGAGAATGATTGACATTGCTGATAAACAGTTCCTTTTCTGACATGATAGGTTTCTCCTTTAATTTTAAAAGTTTGCAAGATAAACTTTTTACGGGAAATATTATTCCTCAATAGTTGAAATGTAATCGTACTGGTCAATATGAGGAACAACATTTTTCTGGAAGATAGTATTTACATCATTGCAGCCCTCAATATAGAAAGCGTCAACCAGCAGATTATCGAAAATATGAGAGCCCTTATTCAAATCATTATAATCAACAACCATTGTACCGTCTTCGAGAGCATAAACCTCCTGATAGTAAGCGCACCAGTAGTAATCATGATTTTCCCCTGTTTTGTTGAAGTCGGCATTAATTTTGTAGACGAAATAAATGTAGTTGAAAGGGGCGTTGTATGCGGTGGTATCCTTAGGCGTAAGGAGATAATTTCCGACAAGTTCCATATCTTTTATAACAGGCTGAGCGCCGTTGTTGGCAAGGTAAGCTGCGTAGCCGTCCCGGAACGTGGTATCCATTTTGTCGTAGGTTTCCTGAGGAATATCCTCCATTGTGCATACATAGGAAGGCATATTTTCCACAGTGTACTGCTTTGCGATCTCGGTGTAGACAATGCTGTCATCTTGAGATGTGGGTTCAGCTGTTATCTCCACAACATCGCCGTTTTTCAGACCTTTTTCGACGTTAGCAGTATATTTTACCTTAGAGCCATAGGGCGTGTCCATATTCAGCTTGATAGCAGGAGAAATTCCCTCAAAGGCAACGTCCAGCGATTCAAAGGGGTCAACTTCTTTTATTGTAGGCTCTTCAGTTGTGGCTACTTCGACTGCTCCCCAAGAAGCACCGTCCATACTTTCGGCGGCATCTTCAATTCTCTTTTCCATTTCATCTTCCGGCATATTCTCCAGCATACTTTCGAGTTCTTCTTCATTTTTAGGCTTGGAATCGCCGCAGCCTGCCATTGTGATACACATACAAACAGCGATAACGCCTGCGATCATGGATTTAAAGTTTCTTTTCATCATTACATTTTCCTTTCATTCTGGGTACGGAAATTAGTTTCTGCTTGTGTGGCATAGCAAAAAACGATTTCCTTTGGTTCAGGTACTGCTTATTTATTATAGCACACTCTTTTTGAAAAGTCAACAGTTTGTGTGCAATAAATCTACAAAGTTAAACATACAATATGGTAAACTTGTAAGGGGTGATAGTATGCAGAATTTTGGCAAAAGAATCAAGGAGCTGCGCCAAAGTGCCGGTATGACACAGCAGCAGCTTGCCGAGCGTATCTGGGTTTCAAAGGCTGCGATCAGCAATTATGAGCTGTATGACCGCAACCCTTCGCCTGAGATATTAATAAAACTTGCGAAAGTGTTTCACGTTTCCACGGACTACCTGTTAGGTGTTGAGGATGAAGAAACGCCGACATTAAAGCTGAATGACCTTACAGATGAAGATATTCAGATTTTGGAAGATGTAGCCGCACTTCTCCGCAAGAAAAACATGGCGCACAGTCACCCTAAGAGTAAAAAGCACGAGCAGGAGCATTAGAACGGAATATCATAGCTGTATTGCACGGCAGTTTTGGGAGGTGCGCTCTCCGACCGCTTTGAACACTCGGCAATACGCGCACACTCCGGCGATTCGATCACGACCTTTTCATTGATGCTGTCAAAGCCTTTTTCAAAGAAAACTTCTGCGACCGTATTTTGCACAAGTTCCCTTATGAGATTCATCGGTCGCCTGACACCGAGACTTCCGAATGCAATATCCAGAAAAGCCGATTCAGCCGCTTTGGTGATCTCGATGTTGATTCCGATCTCATTGGATATTTCATTCACCTTACAGCGAATCAGTTTTCTCATGGCTTTTTTGGAAAGTTTATGAAAATTTACCACCTGCACCAGCCGTCCCGCAAGCTCTTCCTGCATTCCAAAGTCTATCATATCTTGTATTGTCAGATCATCATAGAAGCTGTCCGCAGTCTTTTCTGTTGTGTTGCGATCATTCCCGTCAAGCTCCGAAAGAAAGCCGAGGCTTCTTTCCTTATGGCTTTTCTTATGCCGGACATCCTGAAATGCACCCATCAGCACAAACATAGTCAGATTGGAATCGAAATCTTCCACACTGTCATCCGTATCGACCTTTAATTTGATGCCTTCGATCAGTGTTAGCAGATTGGACTGCACCGCTGCATTTATATCTATTCCACCTGAGCTGTAGCTGGGAACGCATTTTTTATCCGCCTCATCAAGAAAGCAGATGCCGATGCCGTTGGAACTTGGGGCATCGGCAAGTATCCTTTTCGGGATGGTGGACGGATTGCTGCCCTTATAGCCCTCTTCGGTGATCTGGCTGAGATCGATCTGGACAACGGGAATGGGAATGTTATGTATTTCACAAAAGTCTTTGACAGCTCTGTAAAATTCCGTTTTTCCAGAACCGCTCGGGGCTGTCAGTACCCAGTTCTGGGCACGGAACGGCTCGCCCGAAGCCACAGACTGCATATAATTGTAAATATAGTATACTGCTGTTTTAAGCTGTAAACCCTGTCCCTGCACTCTGTTTTGGGAGTATCCCAAAAATTCCTTGGGCTGAAATGTGTTCAGAGCTTCCGCCACACGCCTGCTCAAATTGAAGTTTGCATATCTTACCATATCGCATCTCTCCTTTGCGTTTCATGCTCAAATTATATCACATAACTGCTCCGAGTGGAATACGGGATTTGTTATATTTGTTTATTACGTTTTTAGTCGCTTTTAACTGTAAGTCTTGAATTTGCTATGAACATTTATACCGTTTTTAGTCATAGATAATCAAAAAAAGAATGTTACGCTGAAATACATCGGCATAACATTCTTTTTTATTATTGTTCATGTATCATTTCTGCCTTTGCTGATCAAGCAGCATCTGGGACATAGTGTATTTTAGAAGAATCAAATCATATCCTTTGTAAGTATATATAATAAAAAGCATCCATATGTACAGCAACTCTGGTGGCAAATAAAGTTTGTATTGAACTTCATCAATTAAACTTTCAATATCTGTACCCGCATCTTCCATAGCACTTTCAAATTCCATAATATAGTTATCTCTTTCTTTTTCATCGCTCAACTGATTTTTTTCAAAATTCCTTACCCTATATTCTATAATATTATAATAAGCTGCGATAAGTTTAAAAAATCGCTGTTCTTTTTCGTTCTCAGGGTATCCGACAAACGCATCATTTTCAAGTTCTGATTTTATCTCGTCTTTATTCTGATCTGAAAGTCGGCTAAAAAGATTCACACAGCTTTTATACAATGCAAAATAATCTTCGTAATAAGAGCTATCATCGCCGAAAGAATTATCACCATAAAAATAATCAAGAACACTATTATCACTAAATGCGTAAATATTGTCGATGATAAGTTTTTGTATTTCAGTTGGCAAAGATAGAAGATATCCAATAGAAGGACTGATATCGATGCTTTCACCAAACCGAATATCTTTTTCCCAGTCATTAATATGCCCAGTTAACAAATAATTAAGTTGCACTTGTGTTCCAAAATGAACGCTTGAAATCGTGTTGTACGGCAAATAACAGACTAAAAAATGCAATAATATCTCTTTTTGCATTTTGGTATCTGCTTTTCCTGCTTTGGTATCTGTTTTTCCTGCTTTGCATATGTAATCGCTGATATTGCTCTGGTATTTCCCAATTTGTTTCGCCAGCTCCACCTGTGAAACATCAAATTCTTTCAGCAAATGCGATAGAATATCGGAAAACTTCTTAGACGGTATGTGACGAAAGCCATCATAAACCGAGCGTTCTTCTATGAATGCGTCTATTGCAGATTTGGTTGCCTCGTCAGGCATATTCTCGCCGTGTACATAACGGCTGATGGTTTTCTGGGTTCTGCCAACGGCAGAAGCAAGTTCAAACTGGCTGATGCAAAGCTCTTTAAGTTGTTCCGCAAGCCACTTTGAGTATTCCTCGATTCTTTTTAGTTTTTCTTCTGTATTTTTCATCTGGAAGCTCCTTTTTATAGATTTGCAGGCAATCAGTATGATACCAAACCGTTATTACTCTTTCTGAGGTTTCTTGTAGATTCTGAAGCGGTTTTCATATTCAATTAACCACTTGCGGTATTCTTCTTCCGTTTGGATTGTATTGTTATAGTCAGGGTTATATGATCTTTTTTCTCCCGATAATCTTGCTTCAATGTATCCTGTTTGGCTCTCAAAATCAGATAAATATTTCATTTGATCGTTTGCATATTTCTGTGTTGTTGTAAATCGTCCGATGATTCGTTTTTTTATTTTTTTAATGGCATCCGCCTGTTGATTTGCATTACTCTTCTTTTTATTGTCTCTGTTTTTAATTTCTTTGCATATAGGACAGTATTTTTGATTGCTATTTTCATATCCAATGAAATCATTGCATTCTTCACAACACTTGAATTTCAATTTCAAATTTTTTTGGAATAGGATATTCCACAAATCTAATGCAAACAGGAATGATGCATCCGGCATCCTGAAAACCTCATATTCCTTTTTATCTTCAAGTATCTCATAACCTCTGAAAATAATTTCTGTTTCAGTTTGCTTTCGGCATATATCTGCTCTTCCTCTCTTCAATCCTATAATTTCCAATGCAAAACCCTTATATTCTTCATATAGCTTATATCGTACTATCGGAGGAAGATCATCTTTTGCCAGAAGTGCATCAGTCAGAACACAATAATTGCCTTCCCAATAGGCTGCATCCCGCTTTAATAAAGCAATTTCCTCATTATCAAACAAACTTTCCTCTGGTGAACAGTTCAAATTGCTGCGGAGTAAATTCAAGAACTCCAGTACCACGCCTCCAAAAATGGTGATTTGAAAGTCATTCCCATTATGTGTGTCAATCATCCACTGCTGTTCATGAGCATCTAAACTCCTATAAGCAGTTATGTATTTTATATTTTCGTTAAACTCCACACTGTTTCTCCTTACTATGCATTTTGTAAATCTGTCGGA
Organism: Ruminococcus sp.; assembly: GCA_017935865.1. Lineage (GTDB taxonomy): Bacteria > Bacillota > Clostridia > Oscillospirales > Ruminococcaceae > Ruminococcus. Next base: position 10,412 of record JAGBGT010000038.1, read on the forward strand.
ATGTAAATTGCGAAAAAACGAGCATTTAAATCCTACAGCTTTTTTTGCCGCAGTCCATGCTATACTGAACTTACAGGGAAAAATTATAATAATTATTTCCCATATTTCATTATACACCAAGCACGGACTATCGTCAAGTGCGTATGAAAGGAAAATGCGAAATGAATGAAAAAATCAAGGGTTATGCTAAATCCAAGAAGGTCAAACTCTGGCAGTTAGCAGAATGCTACGGAATGAGGGATACCAATTTTTCTAAGCTTCTGCGTCACCCTTTACCCCAAAAGGAAGAAAGAGCACTTATGGAAATGATCGACGTGATTGCTGACGAACAGGAAACCGACAAAGACGTTCTAAATAGGTTAGATGATCAGGGCAATAGCGCACATAGAAAAGATAGGTAAGCGGTATGAGCAGTAATGCAGATAAGGTAATGAGCAGGATAAAAGGTAAAGAATTGCGCTATTACATGTCTGTATTTACGCAATATATTACATATTCTGTAGATTTGGTAAAGCTACGGCTTGCATTGACAATAAAATTCATTAACGAAATCCGCAAGAACGTCTATATTGTTCAAACTATGTCTAAAAAACTAAAATACAAGGAAAGCCATCGCTATGATGAAACGTATTTATATATCTACGAAGCCAAATATGGCATCAAAGAGGGATATATGCGTGTTGAAATTCGATATAACCCAAATAGCGAAGTGGCAAGTTGTACGATAGAATGCAATCCTAACAAATGCTTTTCATTTTGCGACTGTTTATCTGACATAGGTATGCTCATAAAACACAGTACATCCTATTATGTGCATTCTATGGATATAGCAATGGATATTCCTACATCTATGCGGAATGTAGAGGTTCGTAAAGATAAGCGTTCATTCACACGATACTGTCGTAAGAGAGGCAACGAGACAGTATATCTGGGGAAACGTGGAAAAGTAAATAATGTGAAGGTGTACGATAAACAAAATGAAAGCGATCTTCCTTATGAATTGACGAGAGTTGAGCTGAAGATCGGAAATCCTCTGGGATTTAATTTTATGGAGTTTACGAAGAATGCACTTCCGCAAATTTACGTCCGTACACCAGAAAACTACGATGAAATAATCGTCAATACTTCTCTCTCCTCTACTGACAGGGTACTGATTATGGCATTGAGAGATCACCTTAACAAAGTGAAACTGCTGCATGAACTTGATAGAAAAAAGACGAAGAAAATACAGCCTTATGTCCTTGCAAATACGGTAAAAGTTGATTTCGATGTTGAAAAAATAAAAGAAGTCGCATTTCGTATTCTGAACGTTTTAGAATTGGAAAACAGCGTAATTATTGATGATAAATATGCGGTGCTGCACTGAAAATTTGATTTTTAGAGGAGGTAAAAGTATGAAACCATTGCCTGCAAAGCAGAATACACCTGAATACATGAAAGCGGAATTGTATGCTGCCTTAAAATTGATAGAACAGCTCTACATAGACGGCTATATCCCGAAGCATATCTATCAGAATATTTGCAAAGAGTACCGCAAGGAATGTGCTTGACAAAAGTCATCATCTATGATATACTATTATCAAAATTAGGACATTAGAAAGGAGAAAATCATGTACGGATACGAATCGTCTTTAACCTCTAAAAGGGTTGTCATCTATGCAAGAGTCTCTACTGAACACGAAGCGCAGCTCTCGGCACTGGGAAATCAGCTTGATTGGTACAAGCCCTTATTGGAGCAGCATCCCGAATGGACTCTCGTTCACAGCTATGTGGACGAGGGTATCACAGGAACATCTGCTAAGAAAAGACCTCAATTTATGCAAATGCTTGCTGACGCAGAAAAAGGCGAATTTAACTTGATATTAACCCGTGAGGTATCGAGATTTGCCAGAAATACTGTTGATACCCTGCAATACACAAGACGGCTGAAAGCGATAGGCGTTGAGGTATTCTTCATTAACGACAATATCAGAACATTTGACGGAGACGGAGAACTGCGTCTGACAATCATGGCGACCCTTGCACAGGATGAGAGCCGCAAGACTTCTATCCGTGTAAAAAGTGGGCAGCAGACATCTATGGAGAACGGCACGTTTTACGGCAACGGCAATATCCTCGGATATGACCGCAAAGGCAAGAAACTTGTTATCAATCCCGAACAGGCTCGTACCGTGCGTAAAATCTATGATTGGTATCTTGACGGATGGGGTGTCCGCAAGATTCAGTTTGAGCTTGAAAAAGAGGGCGTTTTGACCTCTACCGGAAAAACGAGATGGTATGAGTCTAATATCAGCAAGATACTGCGAAACCCATTTTACGCAGGCATCATAGAGTATCACAAGCAATTCACACCTGACTTTCTTGAACAGAAGAAGATAAACAATTTTGGCGAGGTTGAACGTCTGAGGGTAAAAGGCAAGCATGAGTCGATTATTACAGAAGACGAATTTTTTAGAGTGCAGGAAATCATGGAAAGCAGAAGAATGAAAAATCCTGCCAACAAAACCGGACGAAGGGAAATCGGCAAAAAGCCTGTTTCAGATGCGTGGTGCAGATTGCTGATCTGTTCCTGTGGATGTACATTTAATCGCAAGGTGTGGCACACTTCGTCAAAAGGCGTGCAATATGGTTATATGTGCTACTCTCAGATACGTACCGGCACGGTTAAAACAAGGCTGAACAAGGGACTTCCCATAGACGGCATCTGCACTTCTCAAATGATACCGGGCTGGAAACTTCAAATGATGGCAAAGAACCTGTTTCGGAACTATTTGAAAGATACAAGCCGTGTTTTGCAGATTGCTACAGAAACACTTGAAAAGCACATCGCCGACAAAGCGGTCACAGAGGACAACTCAGATATCATTCAACAGAAAAAAGACGAGATTTCCGAATTGGAAAAGCGGCTTGGCAATCTGATCGAGATGCGTGCTGACGGCGAGATTATCAAGGAGCAGTTCCTCTCAATGAAAGCGGAAATTGAATCAAAAATACATACTTTGCAGGAGCAGATCAAGAAGCTTACCCCCTATGAAAGGGATGCGGAGTATGAAGAACCTGACTATGAAAAGAAAATCACAATGCTTCGTTATGTTCTTGAACGCTATACGAACTTCAATACAGATGAGGACATTCCCGAAACAGTTGTGGAAGCTTTTGTGAAAAAAATCGTAGTAAATGAGGATTATTTTGCTTGGTATCTCCGTTTTACGGAAGATGAGCACACCCCGACAAGGTGCAATATCAAAGGACGCAAAAACTCGGCGGAAATCGAGTTCTTTCCCTTAGCTGATTCTCCTGCGATTGCAGAAAGCAACTCAGGCTGCAATCAGCGAAAAGAAGTAATTCACGAGTAAGTCAAAATCGGTGAATTTGCGCTGTTTGCGGACGATGCTAAGAATTATCTTTATGCAAAGTTTACAAAGCGCAGGTTACTGAATTGGCATGATATTCACATTAATGTGTTTATCTGAATAAAAAAATGAGTCCTCACAGTCTCGGCTGTGGGGACTTTTTTGTCGTATGTTGGATTTTCATTGAAAATCCGCACACACCAAGATACTAAACAGGCTCTTAAAAATACCGCACGCCCTCCCGGTAAATCTACCGGAAAGACGTGCGGATAAAATTATGAACACAAACTCTCAGTGATCATTCAGCTTTAAAAGCGTTCTTCAGGAAATTATACATCAGGGGATTTACGCAGCTCTGATCGTGACCGCCGCCCTGTATCTCCTGCCATATATGGGGCTGACCGTTAGCTGTAAGCGTCTCATGATACTGCTGGGGGAAAGTGCCGACAACATTATCGTTTGAACCGCCCGTGATCATAAGCAGATACGGGTCATACGCATGATCCTGTATCTTGAACTCGGAGGGCTGCATATTGCCGGGATGAGTCATGAACGAATCCTGCGCAGGAGTGATTCCGGGAGCCGGACAAGCCGCGCCGATATATCCGAAATACTGAGGACGTGTGATGCCGATGTACAGCGACTCCCTGCCGCCCATTGAGAATCCGCAGATACCGGTATTTTCTCTTCCGGTCTTAATTGAATAATGCTCCTCCATGTAAGGCATGAGGCACTCGATAAGATCCTCTCTGAAAGCGTCGTATTTTGCACATTCCTCGGAGGTGAAGCCCTGACACTGATCGGTATTCTGGCTCGTATACATAGCGCAGCTTACCAGGATCATTTCCTCAGCCTCGCCGCTTGCCATGAGGTTGCCGCCGATAGTTTTGCAGTAGCCGACCATATCGCTCTCCGAACCGAAAATGCCGTGATTTACATAAACGACGGGATATGACTTGCTTGCCGTGTAATTGGGAGGAAGAATAACGACTGCTTTCTTGTTCTTTTTGGCAACAGAAGAGTAGTATTCGATTTTTTCCTCTCTGCATCCGTTGTTAGCCGAACCCGAAATATTTGCAGGAACGCTGTTTGTTATAGAATTTTTAATGGAATCCATATAAGACTTATCACCAGTACTGGGCTGTGAAGCCGGTTTTGTGGTAGTTACCACAGCAGGGGTCGTGGGAGCTGTAGTAACGGCAGGCTGCTGTGGCTGTGGGAATTTATCTATTCCGCCGAGCACATACTTGGAGAGAAGAACAAGATCGTTGATACTTACAGTGCCGTCGCTGTCAACATCGGCAGCAGCGTTGTTTGACGCGCCTGAGAAAGAGTTCACGATCGCTTTTCTTTCAAGTATGATGTCGTATGCGTCTATTCGTCCGTCGCCGTTCAGATCGCCGGGAGTTACCTTTCCGGGATCTTGCGTTCCGGACGAGGAGGGGATCTTATTTTCGACAGCTCCTACAGCGTCGTCAATAACGAAATCGGTAGTAGTTCCGTCGGTCTCAACATAAAGAATCAGGTTGGACGCGCCCTCTGGGATAGTAAAGCTGGGGTTTGAAAGCGTTACCCATTCGCCCTTTGCTCCTGCTGCGGAGGCGATATTGAGGTACTGATCTTCGCCGTCAACGGTACACTGGAGAGTGAGCTTGAAATTCTCCGAGGCTGTTGAATCCTGCTTGGCCTTAACGCTAAATCCGTAGTTCTTTCCGGGATTGAAAGCGGCGGTATCGAGAGAAATGCAGGCGCCGTTCCAGGAATCAGTTCTGCCTGTTACGGAAAGGCAGCCGGAATCCTGCTTTACGGAAGCCGCACCTCTGCCAGCCCAGTTGTCCGTGCCGTTCTCGAAGGTTGAGTTGAAGAAATAGCCGTTTGCATCCGGCTCGACAGGTTCAACAGGCTTTATCGGCGCTGAACCGTTGTCGCCGTCTCCGTCGCCGATAACCAGACCGTTTTTGTTGACGACGGCAGAGCCGTTGGACTGATATCCCTCGATGTTAAGAGCGACCTCATACATTTTTCCGCTCATATCGAGACCGGCTTTTTCCCATGCCTCAAAGTGCTTGGAAATGCTGATGCGTCCGCTGATATTTTTCTTCATGTTATTCATTGCAGGATTATCCCGGCGAACGCTCCAATACTGATAGAAAGTCTCAGTGCCGTGGATAGACGGCTGATTATTTCTCACCGTTCTATAGATATCGTAGGTATTGCCGTTTGCCTCGACCGTACCAAGGGAATCGGCGCTTCCGGGTGGTCTCCAGCTTCCCCAGGCTTCGACGATGTAGTATTCAACGGTAGGGTATTCGCCGCTGCCGTTCTCTGTCCAGCCGTAGATGCACATATATGAATTGCCCTTTGGCTCGTAGTCTACGTCATAGTCGATGTACATACCGTTGTACGCCTTGTAATCTTTTGTAGAGCCTAATTTGTTTCCTGTACGGAAAAGGCAGTTTTCGATGCCGCTCCAACTGCACGAAAATGTGCCGTTGCTGCCGACATCCATACTTGCGCTGCCTATACCGTCCTGATTCCACAGCTCATAGTCGTAGCCGTCCTTAGTGCCTGTTTCCTGATAGGCGTTGGCGCTTGGAATGGCTGGGAGACACGACAGGCACAGCGCTAATCCGACGATGCCGCTGACAGCTTTTCTGAATAATTTATTATTCATCCGTTATTCCCTCTCTCTTTTTTCACATTCATGCAGTATCGCATATGAATGCAGACTATTAAGACAATGTATCTTAATTCAATAATATCACTAATTCTAAAAAATTCCAAGTCGTTTCTTGCGGTGTTTATTTAGCTTTATCAAAATTTGCGGAATCATGGCTTGTTTTTTGTCCTGGCGAGTATATTCGGATCTTTATTTATCCGAAATAGAATTGTTGTGAGGTATGATTGACTCTTTACTGCGGATAGTATATAATATTGGTATCACAAAAACAGAATTTTGGAGGACAATATGGACTATATTTTTCATTACGCATCTCCGCTTGGGAAAATCACCCTGGCAAGCGATGGCGAGGCTCTTGTGGGCTTGTGGTTTGAGGGTCAGAAATATTTTGCCGATACGCTCAGCCCTGAGCATACGGAGTCTGAGCTTCCGGTGTTTGCGCAGACGGCAAAATGGCTCGATATATATTTCAGCGGAAAAGCTCCCGATTTCATTCCTCCGCTGAGACTGCGGCTGACGGAGTTCCGCCGGGCTGTCTGCGAGATAATGCTCACTATTCCCTACGGGCAGACCATGACTTACGGCGAGATCGCAGATATCATCGCAAAGCAGAAAAATCTGTCAGGGATGTACGCCCAGGCTGTCGGCAATGCTGTCGGGCACAACCCGATCTCTATAATCATACCCTGCCACAGAGTTATCGGCGCAAACGGCAGCCTGACGGGATATGCAGGGGGTCTTGATAAGAAGATCAGGTTGTTGGAGCTTGAAAACGTAATAAAAAAATAGAGGATCCTCCCTTTTTTGAAAGGGGAAGATTTCTCTCTTTTTTGTATGTATTCGTTTGGAAAACTGAAATATTTTCATCGCCGCGAAAGAAATAAACCGGAAATTTTAGGGGACGCTCTCTCTTGCAGAGCGTCCCCTCTTTTCCAACAGTCCACCGGACTGTTGGAAAATTCACCCCTTGCAGAGCGCCTAAAGGCTGCATCGACCTGCGGTCGATATGGGACTCTGTCCCATGCCCTGCCAGAGGCGCTGCCTCTGGACTCTGCCAAAGGGACATTGTCCCTTTGGAAACCCGGTTTTGTCGACCTGCGGTCGATTGGGGAATGCCTGGGTCTGAAAATGAGAATTTGCAGTTCTGAGAGCCTGTTCAGCTTATCTCCGGCAGCCCTGCCAGTACATGAGCGTCAAGCTTCTGTACCGCCAGTGCGTCCAGCGCGGTGATGCCGCTTCCGGGTTCATAGCAGTCAGAGTTTTTCATGCCCTGCTCAGTAAGCTGATACTTGTCGCCGTTGCCGATATACTGGAGTATTTTTGTGGCGTCCGCAATATCGACCAAGCCGTCCTCGTTGGCATCGCCGTAGACGATATCCTCCGCGGCTATAGTTGTAGTTGTCGTCGTCGTTACAGTTGTTCCGGGAGCTGTAGTTCCGGGGGCAGCCTCGGCGGTGTAGACCCTCTCGTACATGGTCTTAGCCCATGTCTCACGCATCGCTGCATAGCCCACATCGGAGGGGTGTACGCCGTCTCCGCTGAGATAATCCGGATTCTCCTCAAACATCGCCTGGAAGTCGGGACCCTGCACCAGCCTGTCGCCGTATTCCTCATACAGCTCGTCGATGACAGCGTTGTACAGCGGAACGTTGTTCATGACGTCGGGGTTGGTGGAAGCCGGGATCTTCGGCAGCACAGGGATCTTTCCTGCGGCAAGCACCTCGTCGATCATGGACTTTGTGTTTGCCCGGTATACCCCGGTGCCATTGGGATTTCCCCAGCAGTCGTTTGTTCCGTAGGCGATGCTGACATATTTTGCCTGAGAGGTCGACAGCCAGCGTTTGATGTTCGCATTTCCGTCGCTGCTCGTGATTCCGCCGATACCACCGTTTTCCTGGATCGGGAAGTAGCGGTCGTCGAGCATATTGATGTGGGTGGCGAAGCCTGTGCCGTAGCAGTTATTCATGCCGCCGGCGGTAATGGAATCTCCCAGGAAAAGCCAACTGTCGGAGATGCCGTTGGAGACCGTGTGAACGTCGAAATTAATGCTTGCCTGAGTTCCGGCAGAGTCGTTCGCCGCGGTGATATTCAGCCGGATCCAGTTGAATTTCTCCATATATACCAGGTGCTGACGGGAACTGAGGGTATTGCCGGAAACAGTTTCCGCGACCTCCCAGCCGTCCTCGGGATATTCGCCGCCGGGAGCGGAGTTCACCTCCACGGTGTAGTCCGAGGGTTCCATATTGCGGTTGCGGTACATTCCGATATCGTCGTAGGAGGAGGTGTTGTACCAGACGGCAATAACCTGTTTCCGCTGCTCCTCCGGCACGCCCGAAAGGTCATAGGCGATATATCCCGGCGTGGGCACGAAGCAGAAGGAGAAGTAGTGCTCGTCGTTTGCGGCGGTGGGCTGACCGGAATTGGAATATACCGGCACATTCCTGCTTATCACGGGATTCGGCTCGACCTCCGCAAAGGCGGTAAGTGGGCAGAGCGACAGGGTACAGGCGGCTGCGAGGGCGGCAGCGGCTTTTCTGAAAAATTTGTTCATAAGATTCATCCTCTCATTTTTAGGTAACGTTTAACGGGTATCTGCTGTTATAATTATAGCATCTTCCATGAAAAATTGCAACAAAAACTCCGGAAAATCCGCCTTGATTTTTCTGCGGAGTTGTGGTATAACCCGAGTTTGCCACTTAAAAAGGAAAAAGAGCGTGCATAAAGCAAGCAAAAATGGCGAAAAAGCGTCAAAAGCGACGCAGAATAGACGTATTCAAATTTTGATGAAATAGGACTACATTTATATGGTCAAGTTGATGTTTCTGATTTGAGATTTCAGGTCAGTTTTCCGAAAGAGTTTTGCCGGAATTCTAATATCAAAAGAATCAAGAATCAGCTTTAAATCCTGATCATCGAGATCAATAAAACGATACAAATCATCCGCAAGGAGCTCAACTTTCCATTTGTTTAAGGCTTTCTGGATACGATATGCAGGAAGCCCCATAGACCAAAGTGTAATATCATCCGACTTCGGTACAAGACCGCTGTGGCATATCTTACACTGAATCATACGGATCATAGTAAGTGCAATCAGACAAATCAGCAGATGTGCTTCGATATGTTCCCGTGTACGAAGATAAACAGGTCGTGTTTCAAGATCACTTTTCATGACACGGAACTGATCTTCAATTCTGGTTAGTCCATGATATTTCTCGATGGCTTCCAAAGGCGGCATATTGATTTCAGAGGTGATAATCTGATAGTATCCAAAATGAGATTTGAATTCTTCAAGTTTTTCTTTATCCAATAATGCCTTTAATTTTGATGCTGCAATTACTTCGCCTGTTTCAGAATTGAAAAAATCGGATTTAAAAAATGGACGCAGCATCCTTGCCTGCATATCTGTAATTCTGAATCCTTTCGGATTTTTCAGAATTTTCTCAAGCGTTTCAAGAAATCTTGCATTTTCGTGCAGATCACGCTCGTAAAAATTACGGCTCCAGTAAACGATTACATTTTCTGTGAGTGTTCTTTTTTTACCATTTGCATCTTTTACAGTACGCTTCATAATGCGTGATTTGTATTTAAAATCCTTACTTACTTCGACAAAATCAGCATTGGAATATGCCCATTCCTGTTCTGCTTTAGTACTTTTGAGCAGACTTTTTGCAAGGATATATCCGTTGTTCTGATCAAGCAGATGAAATGCATTCTGATAATTGCACATTCCTCTGTCGGCGACCATGATAAATCTTGCATATTCAAGTCCGTCAATGCTCTTTGAAATAGCAGGCTTGAATGTGTTTGCATCCAAAGTGTTTCCCGGAAAAGATTCTATAGAAATAGGGAGTCCCTGGTCGTCCATAAACAAGCCCATCTGAACGATCGGCTGCTTTCGGTTTTCTTTGCTGACGCCCATTTTTCGAATGCCTCTTTCAATCACGTTTCCTTCTTCGTCAAGAATATCCTCATCCGGATCTTCGATCTCGAAAAAGAAATTTGTGACATCATAGAATATGATCTCAGGATTTCTGTGCCATTTTTTCACAAGTGCAGTGTTCATTCGACGAATGATTTTTTCTTTGTTTTCATAGATGAAATCCAGCGTATCATAAACATTGTACTTATTGAAATTTTTCAGCAGCGGCGTATAATAATCATCATTCTGTTCCAGTGTTGCCATTTTGGAATCAGGGTTCAGTATTCTTCCGTAAACAAGCAGACGAACGAAATTCAGCACATCATATTGTATCTTTGAGAATCCCTTGTATGAACGGAAGAAATCCTCCAGACCAAGTTCATCAAACAATTTATTCAGAAATACATGAGAATAGAGCCGAGGATGACCGACACACTCTGGATCACCCTCCTGCAAACGGATGCTGTATTTTTCAATCGGAGGTTTCTTTCCCGTATATCCTGTAAGTTCCGGAATCAGCGGGTTACCAAGTCTGAATGATTCACGCAGTCTTTCAAGATAATCCGGCTGCCCATCATCAAATTTTGATAGTGGTCCAATGTTGCTGATCGTTCTTTTACGAATTGCAACTTTTCCCTCTGCTGTCTTGGTACGATAGCTTTCTCTGAGCCGAATGTATTCTGTTCCATTGTTTTTGAATATATCGATATACACAACTATCCCTCCTAATAGGTCTTATAGGTCTACTTTATATTATATAATATGTCGGGGGATTTGTCAATAGATAATCACCTGTTTTTCGCCGTTTTTATAAATTTTTTTCTGGCTTTTTGAACGATTAAGTGGCAAAGTCGGGTAAGATTCATCCTCTCATTTTTAGGTAACGTTTAACGGGTATCTGCTGTTATAATTATAGCATCTTCCATGAAAAATTGCAACAAAAACTCCGGAAAATCCGCCTTGATTTTTCTGCGGAGTTGTGGTATAATATCATCTGAGAAAAATTTACTATGAGAAGAAAGAGGGCAGAATATGAGCATTTTCGATGTTTTCGACAGAATATCCAAAAGCTCCGCCGCGCCAAAGGGCAAAACGGAGTACATAATCGTCGGTCTGGGCAATCCAGGGCTGGAGTACGAGGGAACACGGCACAACGCCGGTTTTTTTACCGCGGACGTTCTGGCGGCGCAGTTGGGCGAGGACATCAACCGGCTGAAATTCAAGGGCAAGACGGCGGATGTCATGATCGGCGAAAAGCGCTGTCTCCTGCTTAAACCCACAACTTACATGAACAACAGCGGCGAGTCCGTCGTACAGGCTCTCGAATACTGCAAGCTGAGCACCGACCGCCTTATCGTCATATACGACGACATCTCCCTTGAGCCGGGAAAGCTGAGGATACGGAGAAAGGGCAGTCACGGCGGTCATAACGGCATACGCAGCATAATCGAGCTGACCGGAAAAGAGGACTTCCAGCGGATAAAAATGGGCGTGGGAAAGAAGCCTCATCCGGACTATGATCTGGCAAAATGGGTGCTGGGAAAGTTCTCAAAGGAGGACGCGGCGGCTCTGAAAACGGCTGCCGAAAATGCCTGCGATTGCATAAAGCTCATGGTGCAGGGCAAGACCGACGAAGCCATGAACCGCTTTAATTCATAGGAGCTGTTATGAAACTGTTTGATACTGTTTTTGGCGGACTTTCGGGCTTTAACAGCGTCCTGGAATGTCTTGATAGATCCGTTTCGCCTGTCTCCGTGACAGGGCTTTCCCATATACACCGGGCGAATCTTATCGCAGCTCTTGCCGGGCACACCGACGGAAAGATCAGCCTTGTGATAACCGGCACGGAGGCGGAGGCAAAGCGGCTCTGCGACGACGTGAACATGATGACCGACGGCGAGACTGCCGTGCTTTTTCCTGCCCGGGAGCACATTTTCACCCCGGTGGACAGCTCCACCCATGAGTATGAATATATGCGGATATCCGCCATGTCGAGGGCCTTATCCGGCAGATGCAGCGTGATATGCGGCTGTATCGAGGCTGTCATGCAGCCGGTCATTCCTGCCGGAACGCTGATCTCCGCCACATTGGAGCTGAGAGCCGGAGAGACCATCGACCGGGAGCAGCTCTGTCTTGATCTGGCGGAGCAGGGCTATCAGCGCTGCGAAAAAGTTGAGGGCGCGGGGCAGTTTTCTGTCCGCGGCAGCCTGATAGACATTTTCCCTGTACAGGCAGTCAGACCCGTGCGCATCGAGCTGTGGGATGACGAGATCGACACCATGGCGGAGTTCGACACGGACACCCAGCGCCGTTCTGCGGAGGCATTGGATGTCCTGGAAATATCTCCTGCAAGCGAGCTGGTCTGCCGGGGCGATATTCTGGCTGACAGGCTGGAGGCTCTGCTGAAAAAGGTAAGGGGCAAGCGGACGGAGCTTATCCGCAGCCGTCTCGGCGCTGATGTGAACCGGCTCAGGGCAGGGGAGATACTCTCCCACGGCATGAAATATTACTCCCTCGCCTACGAAAAGACGGCGACCGTGTTCGACTACATCGACGGAGCGGTACTTTTCAGCGGATATTCGGCGGTTCTGGAAAACGCCTCAGCCGTGACGGCGCGCTTTGCGGAGGATGTGGAGCTGCTTATGGAGGACGGTCAGCTTTGTCGCGGACTTGGCTCTCTTATGGCGGAAATGCCCGAAATACAACTGATATGCGAAAAAAAGACCTGCTTCTACCTCAGCGACTTCCTACAGAGCAGCGAGCACGTGGACTTCCGCCGGCTCATCAGCTTTGAGGCGCACCAGACTGCGCCTTGGAGCGGCGAAATGAAGCAGCTCAGGGAAGAGCTTTCCGACTATATCTCCCGGGATTACGCCGTTATCCTCTGCGCAGGCAGCTCTAAGACGCTGCCCATAATCAAGCAGGATATCGAGGAAAACGGCATCGGCTGCGATATCGCTGACGACTCCTCCACGGCTGTTCGGGGACGGGTATGCCTTATGGCAGGAGCTTTCGGCGGAGGCTTCGAGTACCCCGAGACCAAAACCGTCCTCATAACCCAGGGCAGGGCAATGGACGCCTCCGCAAAAAAACAGCGGCGGAAGAAGAAGCAGAAGTCCGAGGAGATACGCAGTCTGGCGGACATTGCCGAGGGCGATCTCATAGTACACAGCACCCACGGCATAGGCAGGTTTGCCGGAATCCGGAAAATGGAGGTCGAGGGCGTCACCAAGGACTACATCACCATACAGTATGCCGGAACAGATAAACTGTACATCCCGGTAACGCAACTGGATATGGTGTCGAAATATATCGGCCCCAGGGACGATTCGGGAGTGAAGCTGACAAAGCTCAGCTCCGGGGACTGGCAGAAGAGAAAGAACAACGTCCGGCGCGCGGTAAAGGATATGGCGCAGGAGCTTATCGCCCTGTATGCCAAGCGCGAGCAGAGCAAGGGCTTCGCTTTCTATCCCGACGACGAAATACAGCGCGATTTTGAGGAACGCTTCCCGTATGTGGAGACCGACGATCAGTTGACAGCTATCGAGGAGATAAAGGCGGATATGGAGCGCGGACGTCCCATGGAGCGGCTGCTCTGCGGAGACGTAGGCTTCGGCAAGACGGAGGTAGCTCTCCGGGCGGCAATGAAATGCGTTCTGTCAGGAAAGCAGTGCGCCATATTAGCTCCCACGACCGTTCTCGCTTACCAGCACTACCAGACGGCGGTGAGGCGTTTCGAGCAGTTCCCGGTGAATGTGGAGCTGCTGAGCCGCTACAGAAGTCCGGCGCAGCAGGCGGAGATCGTGAAAAAGCTGAAACAGGGCAGGATAGACATACTTATCGGCACTCACAAGATAATCCAGAAGAGCGTGGTTTTCAAAGACCTGGGGCTTGCGGTCATTGACGAGGAGCAGCGTTTCGGCGTTGCGCACAAGGAGAAGTTCAAGGAAACTTTTGCCGGGGTGGATGTGCTTATGCTCTCCGCCACGCCTATCCCCAGGACGCTGAATATGGCGATGAGCGGCATACGGGATATGTCCGTTCTGGAAGACCCTCCCCAGGACAGAAAGCCGGTGCAGACCTATGTTATCGAGTACAACGCAGGCATGATAGCCCAGGCAGTCCTCCGGGAGCTTAGGAGGGGCGGACAGGTCTACTACATCCACAACCGGGTGGAGACGATCACCGCCTGCGCAGACCGGCTGAAACAGCTTGTTCCGGAGGCTTCTGTTGCCGTCGCCCACGGGCAGATGAGCCAGGAGGAGATGTCCTCTATCTGGGAGCAGCTTGTGGAGCATGAGATAGACATTCTCGTCTGCACCACTATCATCGAGACGGGAGTGGATGTGCCAAACGTAAATACCCTTATCATTGAAGATTCCGACCGATTCGGGCTGTCGCAGCTCTATCAGCTCCGGGGCAGGGTAGGACGTTCCAGCCGCCGCGGATACGCCTATTTCACCTATCGCCGTGACAAGGTGCTGTCAGAGATCGCCTCCAAGCGGCTCAGCGCAATGAAAGAGTTCACCAAGTTCGGCAGCGGATTCAGGATAGCCCTCCGCGACCTTGAAATACGCGGAGCAGGAAGTATTCTGGGCGGCAGTCAGCACGGTCACATGGAGTCGGTGGGCTACGATATGTACCTGAAACTGCTGTCGGAGGCTGTGGCTGAGGAAAAGGGCGAAAAGCCAGAGAAAGTCCCGGAGTGCCTGGTGGATATCCAGGTGGACGCGCACATCCCGGAGCAGTATATTTCAAGCCTGAATCAGCGGATAGACCTGTATAAGCGCATCATGGGCGTTCATAATGACGAGGATAAATTCGACCTGGTGGACGAGCTGATAGACCGCTACGGCGAACCGCCGAAAAGCGTGGTGGGACTTATTGACGTGTCGCTGCTGAGAAACAGGGCGGCGCATCTGGGAATTACCGAAATATCGCAGAAAAACGGACAGATGTACTTCTACACCCAGTATCTTACCGTAGACCAGATAGCCGGGCTTTCGGCGGAGTTCAAGGGCAGGATAACTTTCAACGGTTCGGGAAAGAGCTATGTGGCAGTGAAAATAGACCCCCGGCGGCGTCCTTTCGACATGATGAGGGACGTGGTCGGCATAGTGGAGGAGTCCGCAAAATCCCAATAATATGGGAAATAATGGCAATTCGTCAGCAAAAAAACGTATTCCTGTGAGAATTGTGATAATTCGACGAAAAAAAGAAGTGAACATTGTGCAAAATGCCGCTTTACAAGAGGCTTGATTTGTGTTAAAATGATAGTATAAAAATAATTGGGCGCACACCTCTCCAAAATTCGCAAGAAGCGCCTGAAAAGTAAGGAGTTTTTACTATGAATATGAAGAAGTTTGTCGCTGGATTCGCTTCAGCTATTGTTGCTGCTTCCGCTGCTATGGCTGTTTCTGCAAGCGCTGCTGAAGTAACTATTGATTACACTCAGTCTGAGGCTGCTACAAGTACACTTGAGGATGGTCATAGCCTGAGAATCAACCTTTATAACACTTGGGGCAATAGCATCACAGATCTCAATCCCAATGGTTCTTTTAACGAGAAGGTTGTTGTAAACTTTACAGTTTCAGGTATTGGTGATACTTCCACAAATGATACTTACGCTACTGACGGTACAGTTACTACAGGTGAGCAGCTTTATGCGTTTCTTGGCGGTTCTATAGGCGGCAATGCGCGTCACGTATCCACTGGTCTTACTGGTGAGGAAGTCTGCAACATCAACGGAGACGGCGATTATTCTGTTGCTTTCCTTATTCCTGAGGCTTCCGAGACGATAGAGTGTCTCTATCTCCAGACAAACATCAATTTCTATAACTTTGGCGTTGACGGAAAGACTCCCGAGTCTATTGCTGATACAGCCGCTAAAATCACTATCAACTCTGTAACAACAGAGTCAGCTCCTGAGGATCCCGAAGATCCTGCTGTAACAACAGCAACAACTGAGTCTGCCACTGACGACAAGACAACAACAACAGCTAAGCCTGCTGGTGATACCAAGACAACAACGGCTGCTAAGAAAGATGACAAGAAGACAACAACAACTGCTAAGAAGGGCGAGACTGCCGCTGCTACCGGTGATGCCGGTGTAGTTACGGCTGTAGCTGCTCTCGGTGTTGCTGCTGCCTGCGCTTTCGTTGTAAGAAAGAGAAAGTAATCAGATAGATTAGTTTCAGAAATTTATAAAATCCCCTCTTAAACAGAGGGGATTTTTAATAGGCGATTTTTTAAATATAAGGAGTACAAAATGAATATCAAAAAAATTTTAGCCGTTTTCGGCGCAGTCGGCATGACGGCAGCAATGTTCGGATGCAGCGAGAGCCAGTCCTCAGAGCCGATTGATGACTCTTCTGCTGCGGAGGAAAGCATCCCTCAGCCGGTTACCCAGGGTGAGGAGGAAACTGAGCCTCTGCCCGAGCCGCCCGTTCCCGAGGAATGCAGCGACCCCAACGGCATAACCTTTGACGACGACGATTTCAGCTTCGCCGCAATTATGGCGGATGACCCGGATTCTGCCCAGGGAGAGCTTTCGATCGAGGAAGTCCAGGGAAACAAGATGCTGAAATTCACGGACAGCGGCACGAATTTCGCCGACGGCACGGTGCAGAAGATAATCTTCGACGCCGCAAAGCTGCTCTCTGCGGAGAACCTGGCAAAGGTGCGCTCCATAGAAATGGACGTTTATGCCGACGCTACGGCGGAGGAGCTGAAAAACGATGACGGCTCTATGGTAAAAGCTCCCGGCTGGATCGGCGGCGGCGGCGGAGCTAATGTGTCCGGCGATACCTGGTACGATTTCAGCGAATGGGAAGGCGGCGAGTACAACTTCGAGATGTCCGGCGCTGTTCACGTGGAAATGAAGTTCCTGCTGGCTGCCGGCGGAAAGTGCTGGGACGAGACTATGGAGGAGGCGACCTTCCAGATCATGCGCTGGGGCGCTCAGAACGAGGGAAATATGTATGTGGACAACATTGTTTTCCTGGATGAGGAGGGCAATTCCCTGCCCATAGAGAAGTCCGGCGGGACGGATGCAGCCGGGGAGGAGTCCCAGGAGGAGACGGAAGCTCCGGAGTCTGCGGCTGAATAATATGTTTCCAATAAAAACAAATAAAAACTATTGCAATATCTGTAAAAATATGTTATAATAAATGTGATATTATGCCGCTGACGTCAATGGCGGCAAAAGGAGTTAGAAAACTATGAATTACGGACATTTTGACCTTGGCAACAAGGAGTATGTTATCACAAATCCGGCGACGCCTGCACCCTGGGCGAACTATCTCGGCGACCCGGAGTACGGCGCGATGATCTCAAATAATGCTGCCGGCTACAGCTTTGTAAAATCCGGCGCAAACGGCAGACTTCTCCGCTTCCGTTTCAACTCGGATATGGCGCTCCCGGGCAGATACGTCTACATCCGCGACAACGAGGACGGCGATTACTGGTCGGCTTCCTGGCAGCCGGTGGGCAAGCCCCTGGACAAGTATAAGTCCGTCTGCCGACACGGTACGGCGTATACGGTGATCTCCGCAGAATACAGCGGAATTTCCTCAGAGGTTACATACTACGTGCCCTACGGCAAGACATATGAGGTGTGGAGAGCTAAGATCACCAACGCAAGCGACAGGGAGAGAAAGCTGTCCGTTTACGGCTTCTGCGAGTTCACCAATGACAACAACTACGAGCAGGATCAGGTGAACCTCCAGTACACCCTCTTCATCACCCGGACAAGCTTTGAGGAGAATAAAATTCTCCAGCATATCAACGAAAATTCCGGCAGGGACGAGTCCGGCTCTAACCACAGAGAGCGCTTCTTCGGCATGGTCGGCGCGGATATTTCAGCCTATAACGGCTCTCTCAGCGACTTTATCGGGTCTTACAGAACATATTCCAACCCTATCGCCGTTGAGTCCGGAAAGTGCAATAACAAGATGAATTACAACTCCAACTCCTGCGGCGCGCTCCAAAGCGACATTACTCTTGCGCCCGGCGAAACACGGGAGCTTATCTATATCGTCGGTCAGCGCGACAACGTTCAGGCTAACGCTATCCTTGACGAGTACAAGACTGCCGGAAAAGTCGACGCCGAGATCCAGGAGCTGAAGAGCTACTGGCACGGCAAGCTGTCCAATTTCAGCGTGGAGACGCCCTCTGCCGAGTTCAACAACATGATAAACGTTTGGAACGCTTATCAGTGCTTCATGACCTTTATCTGGTCGAGAGCGGCTTCGTTCATCTACTGCGGACTGAGAAACGGCTACGGCTACCGCGATACAGTCCAGGATATCCAGGGCATAATTCACCTCGACCCCGAAATGGCAGCCGATAAGATACGCTTCATGCTGTCGGCGCAGGTCGATAACGGCGGCGGTCTGCCTCTGGTTAAGTTCAACCACAATGCAGGTCATGAGAATACTCCCGATGACCCCGAATACGTCAAGGAGACCGGTCATCCCTCCTACCGCGCGGATGACGCACTCTGGCTCTTCCCAACTATCGACAAGTATATCGGCGAGAGCGGAAATATCGGCTTCCTGGATGAGGTCATCGTTTACGCTAACGGCGGCGAAGCTACGGTTTACGACCACCTGAAAAATGCGATCAGATTCTCCATGGAGCGTCTGGGCGTTCACAATATGCCCGCCGGACTCCATGCGGACTGGAACGACTGTCTCCGTCTGGGTGCAAAGGGCGAGAGCACATTCGTGGCATTCCAGCTATATTACGCTATGAACTCTATCGCAAAAATGGCTGAGGATAAAGGCGACAAGAGCTATCTGGACTACATCAGAAACGTGCAGTCCAAGCTGGCTGAGACCCTGGAGAAGTGCTGGGACGAGGACAGATTTATCCGCGGCATCCGTGAGGACGGCACTATCGTAGGCGCAAAGAAAGATCCCGAGGCAAATATGTGGCTCAATCCCCAGTCCTGGAGCGTTATTTCGCAGTTCGCCTCCGAGGAGCAGGCTGAAAAGGCGATGAACAGCGTTCACGACATCCTGAATACGCCCTATGGAGCAAAGCTCCTTGAGCCGCCATACAAGGATCACTATTTTGACGGCGCACTGATGCACATTTTCAACGACGATACAAAGGAAAACGGCGGAATTTTCTCCCAGTCCCAGGGCTGGCTCATTCTGGCGGAGGCTCTTATGGGTCACGGAAACCGTGCTTTCGAGTACTTCATGGAAAGCTCGCCTGCCGCAATGAACGACAAGGCTGAAATACGTGTTATGGAGCCTTACGTTCACGGACAGTTCACCGAGTCAAAGGCATCGCCCTATGAGGGACGCTCCCACGTTCACTGGCTGACCGGTACGGCTTCTACTGTTATGGTTGGCTGCGTTGAGGGAATCTGCGGCATGAGACCCGACGCAAAGGGCTTGAAGATCTCGCCCTCTATCCCGGCTGAGTGGGAGAGCTTTAAAATCGGCAAGATGTTCCGCGGCAAGAAGCTGAATATCACGGTAGACAACGCTGCACACGCAGAAAGCGGCGTAAAGGAGATCGTCCTCAACGGCGAAAAGCTGGAGGGCAGCTATGTTCCTGCGGATAAGCTCAGAGATGAAAACGAGATTACTGTAGTTCTCGGCTAAAAAACAGGGGAAGCACTGATGTGCTTCCCTTTTTTGTTTGACTAAATCTTTTTTTTGTGATATAATAATACCAGAAAGGATGGGGGAGCTATGGAAATTATTCTGGGGATGATAACGATTATCGTCATATGCAAAATTCTCGGTGTCAGTAATTCCACCCTGGCTCTCGGCGGAGTCGGTCTCATCGGGCTTCTGATAATCGCCATGGCGCTTTTTTTCATTTATTTTACTGTTCATCTGCTCCTCGCCCGGACAAAAAAAGCCGCCTTTTCCCGTATCGACGTGCCGGAAAAGGGCAGATTCAAGGTCGCGTATTACATTGTGGACGGCGTGGAATATCCCTGCATTTTCCCGAAAGAATCGGCGTTCAACAGCCGGCTCTATAGGAGTGGCCGGCTCTACACCGTGCGATTCAGCCGATACCTCAAAAAAGTCTACGACAAATGGGCGATGATCACCTGCATCGTCGGGCTGTTTTTTAGCTGCGGCGCTGTCGTGCTGTCCCTCAGCCTGATCTCGGAATTGATATCGTTCAGGGGCTTGTTCGCATAGTCCCAAATAAGGAGAATAAAATGGAAGAACATATTTGCTGCGGCGGCGTTCACCACGAGCATCCGGAATTAACGGAAAAGCTGAAGAATCTCATGCCGGACGAGCAGTACCTCTACGACGCCGCGGAGCTGCTGAAAATCTTCGGCGATTCCACCAGAATACGCATAATCTTCGTCCTGTGCCAGGGCGAGCTTTGCGTGTGCGACATAGCCGAGACCCTTAATATGACCCAGTCCGCCATATCCCACCAGCTACGGGTGCTGAAACAGGCGCGGCTGGTAAAGAACCGCCGGCACGGAAAGACGATTTACTACTCGCTGGCGGACGACCATGTCCAGCGAATATTTTTCTGCGCTATGGAGCACGTAATGGAGTAATTATGAGATATTTTGACTTTCATACCCATGCCTTTGCCGATTCCCTTGCGTCACGCGCCATGGCGTCGCTTTCGGGCACGGCGCAGTCCTCGGAGGACGAAAATATCGCCGGAATACATCCCTGCACAGACGGCACGTTAGGCGGACTTAAAAAGCTCATGGCGGCGCGGAACATCTCCGAAGCCATGATACTTCCCATTGCCACAAAGCCCACCCAGCAGACCGCCATAAACGGCTGGGCGGCAGAGGTTACCGGCGGCGGCATACATTGCTGCGGCTCGGTACATCCCGATGCCGGGGACGCCCTTGAGGAGCTGGAACGCATCAGCCGCCTGGGACTTCCCGGGATAAAATTTCATCCGGAGTACCAGTACTTCCGCCCGGATGAGGAGCGGATGTTCCCCATATACAAAAAAGCCGCGGAGCTTGGGCTTTTCGTGGTTTTTCACGGCGGCTGGGACCCGTTCGGCGGAGAGGAGATACTTGCAAGACCCGTGTGCTTTGCCAGGATAGCGGAGAGAGTTCCGGAGCTGACGCTGATCGCCGCTCATATGGGCGGAATGAAGCTTTTCGACGAAGCCGAGGAGCTGCTTGCCGGAAAATACCCGAACATCTACCTGGACACCGGCATGGCTGCCGATTTTATATCTCCTGAGCAGCTTTTGCGGATGATCGGGAAACACGGCGCGGACAGAATACTTTTTGCCAGCGATGCGCCCTGGGACGACCCGGGAAAGGAAATAGCCATGATAGAGGCTCTGCCGCTGACGGAGGAGGAAAAGGAGCTGATTTTCTTCCGGAACGCGGAGAGGATCCTGATGAAGTAAATTTTGGAAACTTATTGTATGTAATAAGAAAAGCAGGGAGAAATTTTCCCTGCTTTTTTGGTAACTGAAATTTTTTGTAGCCGCAAAAGAAATAAACCGGGGGTTTAAGGCAACACCGCACAAGGATTGTGCGGCGTTGTCCCTAATTACAATATGCCTTTTAGTCTGTCTTAGACAGCACCAGATTCTGCGACGGCGACACCAGCGTCAGTATATCGCCGTCCACAGCATAATTATACTGAATCTTACCGTTGCCACCGGCAAAAATTGCGGTGTCATCCTCCGAGAACACCAGCTTTCCGCCGTCCAGGGTGTACTCGCAGATACGCAGCTTCGCCTCCAGCTTGCCCGGAGAAACGATCATATTGAAGCCGCCCTCCAGTCCCGGATATTTTTCCGCCAGTTGATCGTACATTATGCCGCTGTTCAGCGTGTATTCGCCGTAAACCGATTCCGAAGAGCCGCCGATACGCGTCATTTCCAGCAGGTCGATGCCCTCCGCCGGGGAAAGCGAGAAATTCGTGCCGTCGTAATTTCCCTGATAGCTGTAGCTGCCGTCCCCCGACGTCATGAGGACAGAAGCGTCCTCGCCGATGACCATTGTCTCTGAAAGATCAATGCGGAAAAACAGCTCGCTTTCCTCCGTAAACATAAAGGTGCAGCTCATGGCGTCGCAGTACCAGTTTCCTGTGAGATCCTCCCTGGGAGTTTCTTTTTTTCCGCAGGAGACTGCCGAAAATCCCAGCAGGGCGGCAGCGGCTATAATTAAAAATTTTCTCATATGCTTAATGCTCAAACCGGGTGTACACTTCTGCCGGCATATCCGCACCCGACATATCCTCCGTGTTGGCGTATGTCATAGTCAGAGTGTCGCCGTCGATGGCGTATGTGTAGTCCATATCCGGAATGCCCTGGATGATGTTGCTGAAGATCTCGATCTTTCCGTCAACGATCTCGTAGTCGAAGGCGTCCACAATGGTGATTATCAGCGTCTCGCCGTCAACTATTCCCTCGAACAAGAGATTTTCCGCGCTGATGCCCAGCTCCTTTGTCAGCACGTCCACAATGATTCCGCCGTTTATGGTATACTCGCCGTCCAATGTATCCGGATTTTCTCCGTCGACGCGGTCCATGTCAATAAGAACAGACGTCAGCACCTGTCCGACTTCCTCGTTGTATGCGTCATTTGTGGCGTATATTTTCTTTCCGTCGTAGGACACGTTCTCCTTGGGAATGAGGGCGTTGGCAGTCTGGAGCGCGCCGTCAGCCGTGAAATGACCTCTGTCAGAGAAATTGTAGATGAGACCGATTTTCCGGTTATCGCCGAAGCGGTAGCCAGCCGTGCCGTTATACCAGTCGCCCAGCAGTTTCTCATCCAGCGGAGCAGTGCTGATGCGTATAGAGGTCGATTCCGATGATTCCTTTTCGTCGGAGCAGGAGCAGAGACATCCTGTAAGGCAGAAAGCCGATATTAAAACACATAAAAACTTTTTCATATTATCCTCCTTAGATATTATCAATGGGCAGTGTGGCAACGGCGTTCAGGCTTTCGTCAGCGCGTATTCCGGCGAGAAAATTGTAGCTGCCCTGACAGGCGATCATGGCGCCGTTGTCGCCGCAGAGATTCAGCTCCGGCATATAAAAATCGTAACCGAGGTCAGCGCACGCTTTCTGCAAAGCTGCACGTACGCCTGTATTTGCGGAAACTCCGCCTGCAAGGGCGATTTTTTTATAGCCAAGAGCCTCTGCCGCCGCCATAGTCTTAGACGTAATTATATCCGATATGGTAGCCTGGATCGAGGCGGAAAGGTCGTTTTTGCTGATGCTTTCGCCTTTTTGCTCCGCGTGGTGGAGCATATTTATCACCGAGGTTTTCAGCCCCGAAAAGCTGAAATCAAACTCGTTTCCGGCAACGGCGGGATGAGGCAGCTTAACCGCTCTGGGATCGCCGCTTTTCGCCGCGTTGTCGATATGTATGCCGCCGGGGTAGGGGAAGCCCATTGCTCTGGCGCATTTGTCGAAACATTCTCCGGCAGCGTCGTCGCGAGTCCTGCCGATGACGCGGAACTCCGTGTAGCTCAGCACCTCGATGAGGTGACTGTGAGCGCCGCTTGCCACCATGCAGAGATAGGGCGGTTCAAGCTTCTTGTGGCTCAGGTAGTTTGCGGCGATGTGACCGCTGATATGGTGAACCGGGATAAGCGGCTTTCCCGAGGCAAACGCAAGAGCCTTGGCGAAGTTCACGCCTACCAGGAGCGCGCCGATAAGTCCCGGAGCGTAGGTGACGGCGATACCGTCAACGTCAGCCAGGGCAGCTCCGGCATCCGAAAGCGCCTGCCTTGTTACGTCAAGTATGTTTTCGCAGTGCCGCCGTGAGGCTATCTCCGGCACGACACCGCCGTATTTTTTATGCTCCTCGATCTGCGTGGAGATGACCGACGAGCGGATGCTCCGGCAGTCCTCACACAGGCTGGCGGCGGTCTCGTCGCAGGAGCTTTCTATTCCAAGAATGAGCATTCTATACCTTCTTATTTAAAATTTTTTTCATTAAAACGGCATTTTCCAGAGGCTCTCTGTAATAATTTTTACGTAAGCCCACTTTTTCATAGCCGTGCTTTTCGTAGAGCCGTATTGCCGGGGCGTTGGACTCCCGGACGTCCAGGAAAACGGCGTCCGTCACATCCGGAAGCGCCTGTTCAAAAGCGTCCAGAAGCAGACTGCCGATGCCAAGCCGCCGCATATCCGGGCGAACTGCAACAGCGGCAATGTCCGACTCATCCGCCGCAAAATAGCCGCAGACAAGCCCTGCCATGACGCCGTCTTTCATGGCGCAGATCATAATTCCGTTTTCGCCGGAAGCCTCGTCCCGGAAAGCAGACGCGCTCCAGTTTTCGGAGGTAAAGCACAGGCTGTCCAGCTTTTCAGCCTCCCGGAAAAGTTCCGGAGGGGAACTGCCGTCGGGTCGGAAAAGCTGGATCTCCTCAGCAATATTGTGCGAATTATCCATAGTATCAGCCCTTTGCAGTGTACCAGTCACCGGCTGTATGGACATCCACCGTCAGCGGCACTTTAAGCTCGCAGGCGTTTGTCATCTCCTCGCGCAATATCTGTTCGCATTTCTCCGCAAACCGTTCATCCGTCTCGATTATCAGCTCGTCGTGGACTTGCAGGATCAGGTCGGACTTGATATCCTCCCTGCGCAAACGGCGATATACGTTGACCATAGCAATTTTTATCAGGTCTGCCGCCGTACCCTGCACCGGGGTGTTCATTGCGATGCGCCTGCCGGCTGCCTGTATCACCTTATTGGAGGATGAAAGCTCCGGGATGTACCGCTTCCGCCCGAACATTGTTCTGACATAGCCGGTTCTTGCCGCATCCTCCACGGTTTTGTCCATAAATTCTTTTACCTTGGGGTATTTAGCAAAATAGTCCGAAATATACTTCTTCGCCTGAGCCACGGATACGCCGATATCCTTGGCGAGGGAGAATGCACCGATGCCGTAGATAATGCCGAAATTCACGGCTTTTGCTGCGCTTCGCATTTCGGGAGTGACCATTTCCGGCGGCATATCGAATACCTTTGCCGCTGTGGAGGTGTGGATATCCTCGCCGTTGGTGAAAGCAGCGATCATGTTTTCGTCGCCGCAGAGATGCGCCATAACGCGAAGCTCGATCTGGCTGTAGTCGGCGTCCACAAGCACTCTTCCGGCATCGGCAACGAAGAACTTCCGCATCTCCGCCCCAAGCTCCGTCCGGACGGGGATGTTCTGCAAATTCGGCTCGGTGGAGGAAATTCTGCCGGTGCGTGTTTCGGTCTGACGGAAGCTGGAGTGGATCCTGCTCCCCTCGTCGGCTTTCTCCAGAAGCGGTATGACATAGGTGGAATGAAGCTTGGTAAACTGCCTGTATTTCAGCACATAGTCCACGATCGGAGCGAAGTTCCGCAGCTCCTCCAGCACCTCCGCGTTGGTGGAGTAGCCGCTTTTCGTCTTTTTCTTTGCCGGAAGCCCCAATTCCTCGAAGAGAACCGTTCCAAGCTGCTTCGGGGAGGAAATGTTGAACTCGTGACCTGCCTCCGCGAAAACAAGCCCTTTATACTCTTCGATTGACTCCGAGAGATAGTCGCCGAAAATCCGGACGTTCTTTTTTGATATCTGCACGCCGACACGCTCCATTGCGGCGAGAACCTCCGTCAGCGGCATTTCGATTTTTTCCAGCAGCTCTGTCATGCCCTCCTTTTCTATCTCCGCCATGAGAACGCCTGTCAGGTCTGGGAGGGAGGCGAGGCCGGCAAATTCGCCGTTTTCGCTGCGGTAGTGGACGCCGTATTCGGCGCAAAGCTTCTCAACGGTGTAGTCCGAAGCCGAGGGATTCAGCAGATAGCCGCAGATAGCCGCGTCGCTTTTCAGATTGTTCAGATGCACGCCGTTGTCGAGGGCGATGCGGTGGTGCAGCTTCGCGTCAATGGTGTTTTTTTCGCAGTCCGAAGCCATAAACTGCCATATCAGTTCGCTGTCCTCGGTGACGTAGACATCAGTGCCCTCCATAACGGAAAGCTGCTTGCCGTCACAGAGATAGGCGGCGTTTTTCAGATTCTTGATGACCTCCGGGGTGAGCGGCGAGACAGTCAGCTCCATCGGCGTGAACTCCGCTATTTTTCTCTCCGGAAGCTCTTCCGCTGCCGATACGGAGATATTCAGCTTGTCCAGGAGCTTGAACATCTCCAGCTCCGTAAGCAGGCGGCTGACTGCGGCGTTATCCGGCTCTCCGACCGCATATGCAGAAAGGTCGGTATTTATCGGCACGTCGCGGACGATAGTGGCGAGCCATTTGCTCTCCCTTGCTGATTTTTCGCCCTTTTCCAGCTTCGACTTCACACCCTTTGTGAGGTCTGATCCGGCATATTTCTCATAAAGATTCTCGATATCGCCGAACTCCTTTATCAGAGCCGAGGCGGTTTTTTCGCCGATTCCCGGTACTCCCGGGATGTTGTCGGAGGAGTCGCCCATAAGCGCTTTCAGGTCGATAAGGCGAATCGGCTCGAAGCCGTAGACCTCCTTGAAACGCTGGGGCGTGTAGTGAACAGTTTCCTTGTTGGTGGCGAGGAGAACGGTAACGTTACTGTCGATAAGCTGGAGGCTGTCGCGGTCGCCGGTAAGCACGAAGCACTGATTTCCGCTTTCGGTGCAGAGTCTGGACAGCGTACCCAGAATATCATCTGCCTCGTAGCCCTCGCAGGTGAGAACCGTAACGCCCAGATGCCCCAGAAGCTCCTTGATAAGGGGGAGCTGCTGGGCAAGCTCCTCCGGCATCCCTTTTCTGTTGGCTTTGTAGTAATCCGCAGCCTTGTGCCGGAAAGTAGGCGAGCGGAGGTCAAAGGCGACCGCCACGGAATCGGGCTGTACATCGCCGAAATTTTTCAGATAAATATTCATGAAACCGAAAATGGCGTTGGTGAACACGCCCTTTTTGTTGGAAAGCAGCTTGATTCCGTAAAAAGCACGGTTCAGGATGCTGTTTCCGTCAATGGCAAGTAATCTCATGTGCATCTCCCTTGCTATAATATCTCATTATTATTATACCCCTTTTTTCCCCCCGTGTCAATGTCCGGGCTGCCAATATAAAAAAATTTCAAAAAATACTGGACATTTGCTGCAATTTGTGTTATAATGATACATAGATGTTTTTGACTATTTTTTTGAGGTGTTACTTATGGATCTGTTTTCTATGTTTAAGGGCGGTAAATATTTCGACAAGCATATTACCCCTAAGTGTGACTACTGCCAGTTTGGCAGACGTGCAAAGGACGGAAATAAAGTCCTTTGCGAAAAAAGAGGCATCGTTGACTGTAATTTTTCCTGCGGCAAGTTCGTTTATTCCCCTTTGAAGAGGATCCCCGTCAAGCAGCTTAATTTCGTTGGCAGCCTTGCGGATGAGGATATTTACATTGAGTCAGCCGGAGACCGCGCTGAAAAGGAGCAGGCTGACAAGTCCGAGAAAGCCGGAACTGACGCTCCGAAAAAGGCTGAGGAGACCAAGGCTGCTGCGGAAACGCCGGCTGCCGAGTAACCAAGTTTACATATCAGGATGTCCGCTGTCCGGGGGACGGCGGCATCATATGTGGGTGTGGTGAAACTGGCAGACACGAGGTATTTAATGAAAAAATATTGTATTATAGTTCAATTAATATTGTTGGTATGGTTTTTTCTTGATATGACGGGTTTCTATTTGAGAGATAAGTGTTTGGTTACAAGATCATATAGGGATGATGGTATATTTTTTCTGATTTATTCAGTTGCTATAATTTTATTTGTAACAAAGGAAAAAATCGGCAAGTGGATTATCATCGGATGGTTATCAGTGTGGTTTGGAACGCAATTTATTTGTCACGAATGGTACACTATTTTTAGTGACGGATTTATGGGTACATTGAAAGGAAAAATTGAGTATTTTTCAGGAACAATGCATTGGATACAAATAGAAGGCAAGTATGTTACTGATGTATATCATACTATTTTACATATTCTTATATTGTGTACATTAATCAGCACAATTATATATTCGTTAAAAATTAAGAAGAAGCAATCCTAAAATTCAATATGCGGGTGTGGTGAAACTGGCAGACACGCAAGATTTAGGTTCTTGTGCCGCAAGGTGTGCAGGTTCAAGTCCTGTCACCCGCACCAGAAACGCCCCGACAGTAATCTGCCGGGGCTTAAATCATAATGAATAGTGAATGATATATATTGAATAATAATGCCGAGGGGCGTTTCTGTATTATTCATTTTTCACTATTCATTATTCATTAAAAAGAGTCATCTATGTTCAACTGTTTAATATCAGCATAAAAAATGCAGGGAGAAACTGAATTTTCCCTGCATTTTGGGTTGCTGAAATTCTTTCACCGCCGCGAAAGAAATAAACCGGAAGTTTAAAGGGGACGCTCTCTCTTGCAGAGCGTCCCCTCTCCGAAAACAGTCCACTGGACTGTTGAAAAATTCACCCTTTGCGGAGCGCCTGAAGGCATCATCGGCCTGCGGTCGACCTTGGGACTCTGTCCCATACCCTGCCAGAGGCGCTGCCAAAGGGACATTGTCCCTTTGGAAACCCGGTGTTGTCGGCTGCGCCGATATGTGAACTGATATGATCTTTGGCATTTTATTTCCTCGCGCAAACCGTAGAAATTCCCGAAAACACAAGGAAAGCGGCGAGGTCGGCAGCCACGATAGTAGCACCCACCGGAGTTGACAGGAGAATTGAAAGGATAATTCCCAGTCCGGCGCAGACGACAGAGATAATGGCAGCGCAGATCGTTACGCTTTTGAAGCTCTTGAACAGCCGCATGGCGGAAAGGGCCGGGAAAATAATAAGCGCCGAAATCAGCAGCGAGCCTACCAGATTCATTGCAATGACGATGATAACCGCAGTCACCACGGCTATCATCAGATTATACAGATCGGAATTGATGCCTGTTGCCTTGGAGAAGCTTTCGTCGAAGGTGACGCTGAAAATTTTATTGTAGAACAGCGTGAAAAAGATCAGCACTATCGCCGACATAATGAAGCACAGCCAGACATCGCCGCTTTTCAGATTCAGGATCGACGTCGAGCCGAAAAGCGAGCCGCAGACGTCGGCGGAGATATTCGATGACACGGGAAAAACATTCATAAGAATGTAGCCTATGGCGAGTGCGCTCACGGAGATCATGGCAATCGACGCGTCTCCCTTGATTTTCGTGTTTTTGCCGGTTCGCAGGAGCAGCACGGCGGAAAGTACCGTCACAGGCATAATGATGATCATTCTGTCCGTTATTCCCGTCACAGCGGCTGCCGCCATAGCGCCGAAAGCCACGTGCGACAGCCCGTCGCCGATAAACGAAAACCGTTTCAGCACCAGTGTTACGCCTAAAAGCGATGCGCATAGAGCCACCAGCAGCCCAACGATCATGGCATATCTGACAAACGGGTACGAGAAATAGTATTGCAGTGTGGAGATCAGCTCACTCATTTTCGTTTCCCCACCCTTCAATATATTTTTTTCCGACAGGACTATTAAGATAATCGGAAGTTTTTCCGAAAAAAAGCTGTTTCTTGGATATGTGCAGTATGTGGGAGGCGTATTTCACGGCGGAAGCGATATCGTGGGAGACCATGATTATAGAAATTCCCGATTTATTGAGCTTTGCCACCAGCTCATACAGCTCAGTCTGAGCGTGGGGATCAAGACCTGTCACAGGCTCGTCCAGAAGCAGCATCCTGCTCGCCGCACAGAGGGCACGCGCAAGAAGTACGCGCTGCTGCTGACCTCCCGAAAGCTCCCTGTAGCATTTATTTTCCAGACTTTCGATGCCAAGCTGTTTCATAGTATCTTTCGCCAGCTTTTTCTCCGCAGCGCGGTAAAAAGGGAAAAATCCCATTTTTGAAAGGCATCCCGAGAGAACGACCTCGCGCACGGACGCCGGAAAATCCCGCTGTACCGGGGTCTGCTGCGGAAGATAACCTATATCCTTGGCAGAAAATCCGCCGCACCATTTTATTTCGCCGCTGATTTGAGGTTTAAGCCCTAAAAGAGCCTTTATCAGCGTGCTCTTTCCGGAGCCGTTCTCGCCGAGAATACAGAGATAATCACCACTGTTGACTGTAAAATTCAGACCTTCTGTAACAATGCCGTCCTCATATCCCAGGGCGGCGTTTTTGCATATTATCTGTTCGCTCATTGAAAAGCCTCTTTCAATATCTGATAATTATTATCCATTATGGAAAGGTAGGTCGCGCCGTCCTCGATCTGTTTTCCGGAGACCGACTGTATCGAGTCCAGAACGGCGATTTTCGCGGATTTTCCGGCAGTATTTTCAACAACTGCGTCTGCTATGGTGCAGTCTGAATTTTCGATAGCGAAAATTGTGTCCGCACCGACTTCGTCCGCCTTGCCGGCGAGGAACGCGATTGTCTCAAAGCTTGCGTCGGTATCGGCAGAACAGCCGGGAAATGCAGCGTAATAGTCGATCCCGTAATCCTCCGTGAAATAGCGGAAAGGAAAACGGTCGCCGAAAATCATCACGTCGTTTTTTTCGTCGAAGAGCATATGGAAGCTGCGATCGAGGAGCTGGAGCTGCGCATTGTATTCCGCGGCGTTTTCCTCATATTTCTGAGCGTTATCCTTATTCGCGCCGCCCAACTGCCGGCTGATCTCGCTGACACAGCGTTCGGCATTGTTCAGCGATAGCCAGATATGCTCGTCATATTCCGTCTCATCGTCATGGGAGCAGTCCTCATGTCCCTCCATGCCCTCCTTGATCTCCTCTTCTTTCAGCGAATCGGAGAGCACGTCCAGCAGATTTATCACGGTCATGTTTTTGTTGCGTGCATTTGACAGCGCATCCTCCACCCATGCGTCAGATTCACCGCCGACATAGATGAAAATATCGCAGTCGGAGATCCTGATGATATCGTCGGCGGTTGGCTGGAAATTGTGCAGGTCTGAGCCGCTTTCCAGCAGATAGCTTATGCGGACGTCGGGATCATCGCCTGCGACGTGGCGAGTCCAGTCGTAGGCTGGGAAAACGGTACATACAATATCGAGTTTGTCGTCGTTTTTATTTGACGAGATGCCGCATCCTGCCAGCAGGAGCGTGGGGACGAGCAGGGCGGAGAGAAATTTTTTAAGCATAATTAACCTCAGATTCAAAATTGATAATCATTTTCATTTTTAAATTATAACACATTGCGGAGGTTTTGTCAATAGGGAGATTTTATCGGCGAAGCCGATAAAACCAGGGATTCCAAAGGGACGGAGTCCCTTTGGCAGGGTATGGGGCAGCGCCCCATGTCGACCGTAGGTCGACAACAAGATCGG
>JAGBGT010000003.1 GCA_017935865.1 Ruminococcus sp.
CCTCTTGACTCTGCCAAAGTGGCATTGCCCCTTTGGAAACCCGGTGTTTGTCGGCTGTGATTTTTTGTTGTACTTTTTTGTTATGCTTCCACAAAAACTTACGTTGAATTTGTGCATATATACAAACTTCAAAAAAATTTTTTCAATAATCAACGGTTTTCCATTGAAAAATGCCCCTTTTTGCACCCCTTATGAAGAGCGTTCTTCAAAAAACATACCGCCCTCGCGGCGAGTATTTTTCCGGGAGGTGAGTTTTTGCCGGTCAGAAAAAAAGAAAATCAGTCGGCGGAGGAAAAGAAACGAACACTCTTTTGCAGTTGCTATGTTATCCTCGGCGATGCTGAGGAGGCTGCCGTCCGCGCCGGATATCCAAAGGGAAATGCTCTCTCGGCAGCCTTTGAATGTCTGCGCGACAGCTCATGCCAGAGCCTTATCGCGGAACTGAAAAATCTCCTCTCCGGAGGCGATACCGCGAAAACAGGTCTGCGCCGGCTCGCTTTCGGTAGCTGCCGGGACGCTGTAAAGCTTGCTTTCATGGAGGAAATGCCGTCGGAAAAATTTCTGGATACCCTGGACTTGTACAACGTTTCAGAAATTAAACGCGTAAAGGGCGGCGGCGTGGAGATCAGGCTCTTCGACAGGCTGAAAGCGCTGGAGAAGCTTTGCGAGATGGAAAATGACAGCGGCAGCAGGGATATGGCGGCAGGTCTTATGGCTGCTCTGACCGCCTCCGCAGACAGAGAGGAGAATGAGGAAAATGAAGCTTGAAAAGCTCTCGGAGAAGCAAAGGCTGACTATGAACTGGTGGTGCAGCCCGGCATACCGCGGTCGTGACGCTATCATCTGCGACGGCGCGGTGCGGAGCGGCAAAACTATGTCAATGTCCCTGGGCTTCGTTATCTGGGGGATGTCCTGTTTCAGAGACTCGGCTTTCGGGATCTGCGGAAAAACGGTCACTTCTCTCCGCCGCAACGTCATTACGCCCCTGATGCATCTGCTGAAGGGTATCGGAATGACCTGCCAGGAGAAAGTCAGCCGCAGCTACGTCGATATCACCTGCTGCGGAGTTTCCAACCGCTTCTACTTCTTCGGCGGACGCGACGAAGGCTCTGCCGCACTTATCCAGGGCATGACGCTTTCGGGCGTTTTTCTGGACGAGGTCGCCCTTATGCCTCGCTCATTTGTGGAGCAGGCACTGGCGAGATGCTCGGTAAACGGCTCAAAAATGTGGTTCAACTGCAACCCCGACAACCCCTCCCACTGGTTCTACAACGAATGGATCAGAAAGGCGGACAGCAAAAATGCGCTGTATGTCCACTTCACTATGGACGACAATCCGTCTCTGTCGGAGAAGCTGAAAAACCGCTATAAACGGCTGTATTCCGGTGCGTTTTACCAGCGCTTCATACTGGGCAGGTGGACGGCTTCACAGGGGACGGTCTACCCTGCTTTCGACAGGGAAAAGCACGTTTTCCGGGATGCTCCGGACTGCGAAAAATACGTTATTTCCTGCGACTACGGAACGGTGAATCCATCCTCTTTCGGTTTATGGGGACTTTCCCGGGGCATCTGGTACCGCCTGCGCGAGTACTACTATGCTGCCCGGAGAGAGGGAGTTTCCCGGACTGACGAGGAACATTATGCTGCTTTGGAGGAGCTTGCCGGAAATCATCCGATCGAGAAAGTCATCGTCGATCCATCGGCGGCAAGCTTTATCGAGTGCATCCGCCGCCACGGCAGATTTCCGGTGGTAAAGGCGGATAACGACGTAGTTTCGGGAATCCGGCGTGTTGCGGCAGCTCTGAAAGGCGGAAAGCTGATGTTCCATGAGAGCTGTGCGGATATAATCCGCGAGTTCTCCCTGTATCGCTGGGCGGAGAAAAGCGCGGTCGATGCTCCCGTAAAGGAGAACGACCACGCCATGGACGATATGCGCTACTTCGTTTCGGAGATGCTGCGGAATGACGAGGACTTCTTCGTAATGTCGATCAGCCGGGATCAGTAAAGGAGGTAAGTTATTGAATTTTTTCAGAAAGAAAAACAAATCCAGGGCAGAGCCTCAGCTCTGTCAGACGGAGCGTGAAGCTCAGCCGCTGCTCACCCTGCCGGTCACGGCAGAGCCTTTTGAAAAGGAGCTTTTCGACAGGCTCAGGTACGCCGTGCCGATAATTGACGCGGCAATCATGAAAATCATCCGTCTTACCGGAGGATTCCGGCTTGTCAGCTCGGAAAAGAAGTATCAGAAGGAGCTTGACCGCTTTTGCAGCAGCGTTCCCGTGGGACTTCATGGCAGGTCGCTTAACTGCTTTGCCGACGAGTTTCTGGACAGTCTGCTGACCTACGGAAGCGCGGTGGGAGAAATAGTGGTTGACGAAAAGCTGCGTACCGTTGCCGGACTGTGGAACGGCGATGCGGCGAAAACCGTCATCACAGCCGGGGCTGACCCCTTTGAACGCCGATATTCCGTAAGATGCGGCGAAGGCACTCTAAAAGAGATCCGCCGTCCGGAGCGTATCGTCTACGCGGCGCTTACGGGAGGACGGTCGCTTCTGCGCGGACTTCCGGCTCTCAGCAGCGTTCTCCTGCGGATATATCAGTGTATCGGTCAGAACTTCGACCGTGCCGGAAATGTCCGCTACGCCGTGACATATAAGCCGGGAAACAGCGCCGGAAATATGACTCTTGCCAGGGAAAGGGCGTCCCAGATCGCCCGGGAATGGTCGGAGGGCATGAACAGCGCAAAATACGGTCAGGTCAAGGACTTTATAGCGGTGGGAGACGTGGACATTAAGGTGATTGGCGCGGAAAATCAGCTTTTTGACACCGAGATCCCGGTGCGGCAGCTTATGGAGCAGATAATCGCCAAGCTGTCCATTCCGCCCTTTCTTCTGGGGCTGACCTGGAGCTCTACGGAGCGTATGTCAGTCCAGCAGGCGGACATTCTCACAACCGAGCTGGAATATTACCGGCGTATTCTCACTCCCGTTCTGTCGGAGATCGGCAATTCGTACCTCAGCTCTGTAGGAGCGCGTGCGGAATGTACCGTGGAATGGGAAAACATCAACCTGCAGGACGAATCAGTTCTTGCGGAAACAAGACTCAACAATGCAAAGGCTGCGGAGATAGAAGCGCGGCTTGAAAATAATTCTAACGGAGGAAATGCAAATGTATAATGAAATCAAACTTGAAAAGGGTATGTACAATCTCAGCGGAAAGTCCTTCACGGCGGCTCTGGAGGAGCTTGATCCATCGGCTGCCTATATGGGCACGGAGCTTGAATCTCTGGACGCTTTTGAGAGACAGCTCAAGCGTTACGACATCAAGGTAAGCGGCGCGGACTGCGACTGTGTGGAGAAGTTCTTCAACTCTACGGAGTCGGCAGTGCTCTTCCCGGAGTATGTGAAGAGAGCTATTGCCAAGGGCTTTGACGAGACCGTTCTCAATTCCGTTACAGCAGTCCGCACGGTATGCGACAGCAGCAGCTATCTCGGCTGTGTGCTGGACGATTCGGCAGCCTACAGCACAACCGCGCAGACAGTCCAGCTCCCCGGAGCAAGCGTAACCGAGGGCACAACCCCTGTTGTGCTGGAGAAGTACGGCAGACTTATCAACGCCTCATATGAAGCTGTGCGCAAGCAGAGACTCGACGTTTTCGGCGTTATGCTGAGAAGCATCGGCGTGAAGCTTGCATCGGCGGTAGCTTCAAAGGCAATGACTGTCCTCGCAAAGGACGCCGGAAATATCTCGGTATCTTCTCTCACCTACGGTACGCTTGCCGAGCTTTACGGCAGCTTCGACTGCTTTGACATGACGACAGTAGTGGCAAATCCTGCGGTGGCATCAAAGATCGCGGCTATGGATCAGATGACGGATACAAAGGTTTCCGAGGATGGAAAGATGATGCTTCCTTTCGGCTCAGAGCTTGTTAAGACTGCTTCTGTGGCTGCGAATACGATCATCGGTCTGGATAAGAATTTCGCTCTGGAGTTTATTACCAGCACCGGACTTGTCATGGAGACGGACAAGCTCATCGACAGACAGCTTGATCAGATCACGGTGTCTATTACCTGCGGATTCAGAAAGATCACTCCCGGCGCTGTAAAGAAGATAACCATTGCTTCATAAGGAGGAAAAATGGAAAAAGAAATTCTCGAAAAGATAAATAAATTTACCCGGAGAGAATTTTGCGGAGAAGAGCTTTATGTCTTCTCCGTAATTCTCTGCGATAATGACATCGACCGGGACGGCGAGAGGTTTTCGGACAATGCGCTGGAAAAGCTGAAAGAGCTGTTTATCGGCAAAACCGGTATTTTCGACCATGACCCCAGCACTACAAATCAGACCGCGCGTATTTTCGATACGGAGCTTGTGACCGACAGTGACAGGACTACGAAAAATGGTGGGCCGTACAAGTATCTGAAAGGCTCGGCATATATGATCCGCACCGATGACAACAAAAACCTCATAAACGAGATAGACGGCGGCATCAAGAAAGAAGTCAGCATTTCCTGTTCCGCAGGTAAAAAGGTCTGCTCCGTCTGTGGAAAGCTCCGGGGCAGTTGTCAGCATATTCCCGGGAAGAGCTACGGCGGCAGGATCTGTCATACGGTGCTGGACGACATCACCGACGCCTACGAGTGGAGCTTTGTCGCTGTACCGGCGCAGGTCAATGCCGGGGTGACAAAGAAATTCACGGAAGCTGATGCAAGCGAAAAGGCTGCCTCTGCCCGATACGAGGGAGAGGAGGAGCTTCGCCGTGACATCCGCCGCCTTGCCTTTATCAAGGGTGGACGCGCAGCCGCGGAAACTGCGGATATCCAGACAAAGTCCATGAACACGGTGCAGCTTATTCACATGAAAAAGGCATACGAAAAGCTTTACGGCGGAGGCGGAATAGAAGTTCAGCTTCAGCCGGAGGCAAGGAGCAGCGACTCCTGCTCTTATAAAGTATAAGGAGTTTTATAAATGAATATAGAGAAAATAAAAAAACTGTTCACCCTTTTTTCGGGTGAGGAATATGAGGAAAAGCACCAGACTATTCTGGAGCTTGGAATCGCCGAGGTGACAAAAATGCTCCGGGAGGATGCGGACGAGGAGGATTCCCGGCTGGATTTTCTTGCGGCGGCAGATGCCAATTACCGCTACTGTCAGGCTATGCTTTCGGCGGACGGAAAGCTGTATACCTATGGCGGTTCGCTGCCTGACAGCTCCGCCGCAGGAAAGTGGAGCATACTGGATTTCGCCGGGAATCTGCTGAAAGACTACTGCCAGATGTGCCGCGATCTGATAACGACGGATACGTTTGTGTTCTTCGGCTTTTCTGAAGGAGGAGAGGCGCAGTGGACAGCATCATAACTCAGATAAATCAGATATTGACGGAAAACGGGGCGGAGAATGTTTTCTCCGTCTTTGATGCAAAGCCGGTTTCGGGAAAGGGACAGTTCTTCACCGTTACAGGCGTCCGGGATCTGGAGTGGTCAACGCCTATCTATACCAACGCCGTGATATGTCTGCCGTTCAAAGCCGTTGCTGAGATCAGGACAACGGCGCCTATAAACTGCGACGGAATGACCCTCTGCGATTATTTCCACCGGAAAATAGAGTCGGGTATCGACAAAATGAACGGCATGGACAGCCGCGTGCAGAAAATGGCTCTGACGACGGACAAGACCCTGAATCGGCTTGTACTCGCTGCGGAGGTGAGCATCAGCGGCATCCGGGAAATTACGAGAGAGGAGCAGAATGTATGACAAAGATAAACACGAGAAAGCCGCCCTGCGTGGATTTCGGAGTTTTCAAGATATACTGCGACAGCTTCAGGGCGACGGCAAAAACCGCTCTTACGGAGATACCGGCAGTCAGCTCGAATACGGTGACGACCCAAAAAAACCGCCATTCTACGCATCTCTTCATTACAGGCCGTATCTGCAACGAGGAGCAGCCGATGTTTATATCGGGTGTCGTGAACAATATGCACGGCACCAGCGGTATCAGCATAACCTACCGCGATCTGAAATTCACCGGCTGTACGATCTGCGGCTACACGGCTGAGGACCGCGGCGGAGACTTTATCACCGTTACGGTGGAGCTTGCTACACTGGCTGGCGTACAATTTCTGGATGGTGAAAGCTCATGATATGCCAGATGAATTTTGTCAAAAGCGACGGTACGGAAGCCAGACCGAATTACATTATGAGTTTTACCTTTGATAAGGACGCATACACGCCGTATACCCGTTTTTCGGCGGAATTTGTGAACAGGAACGATCCTTTTCCGGACGATTGCTATGCCGTAAAGCTGTATTTGGGCGGAAAACTGATTCATTTCGGCATGGCGGACACCTACCGCATAACAAAAACAGATAATTGCCGCAGAGGAACGATCAGCTCGCGGGGTTATACGTCTATGCTGACGGAAAATCAGATACCGCCGGGGCTGTATACCGGAATGACGATAAACAAGCTTTTCAACAGCTTTTGTGCGCTGCCGAACGTCTCCCACGAGAGCAATTATGAGAGCAGCTATATCTATGTGAGGAACGGCTCTACTATGTGGGACGGCATTACGAATCTCGGCTATAAGCTATATGGCAGATACCCTTACATCAGGGGTGCAAACAATGTGGCAATAAGTCTGCCGGAGTCTCCGAAGAGTCTGGAGCTTGAGCGTCCGGAGATTTTTGAATACGGCAGTTTTGTAGACACCCGTAAGCTTGCCAGTGATTTTCATATGAAGGATATGGACGGCAGCTACAAAACATATACTCTGAGAGAGTCGGAATCGGTGAACAGAGATATTGTCCGCTACCGTTATTTTGATCTTGACCAGCGATTTCTCAACGATCCGGATATGGCGTGCGAATACCGCAATATGCTGGCGAAATCCGGTTTAAGGCGGAGATTTCTTACCTATCATGAATATAAGGGAGAGGATCTGTACGATCATGTGACCGGCGGCAACATAACGGATAAGGCGATTCTTGGAATAAGGATCACGGGAAGTTCAAAGGGGATCTTCACAAGGTTGGAGACGGAGTATTAAAACGAGATAAAACCGGGTTTCAAAAGGGGCATTGCCCCTTTTGAAACCCGGCGTTTATTTCTCGTCCTCCTCATCGCCGCTATTGTCAGCAAAAAGCGTACTGGAACTGAAAACAGCCTCTTTCGCCCTGTCGCCGATACAGTCTATGGAGATATCCTCCCGTTCAAGCAGAAATCTCGTTCCGCCAAACATAAACGCAAAGCTCACAGCATTTATCAGAATACTGAAATATACCCGTATTCCCAGAATATTCCCCAGCATCCCGGCAAAAATTGCGATAATGCAGGCGGAAATGACGATCTCAAACTTCGTGTTTTCCGGGTCAAGCTGCAAGAATGCAAAGCAGCACGCCCCCGAGATCACAGCATGAACAATGGCGAGCCACAGGGAATAGGGCTGGTAAAAGGGCAGCCTCGGCCCGTTAAGCTCCAGTACCATCATCAATGCCTCCAGGAAAATATACGCCGAAAAGCTGACTTTCAGCAGCCTCCTCAGCCGGATGCTCACTATCAGCAGATAGTCGGCATAGACCAGCAGCCCGAAGCCCACCAGCTCCGTGCCGTAGGCGAGAAGCTCGATGGTCTTGGAAAGTATGCTCTTGGGGTCGAATGTGTAGTAGTATAAAAGGCAGATGAGACCGAATGCCACGAAGAGGATATTGCCGATCATTCCGAAATAAATGCCCTTTTTCAGGTTTTCACGCTGCATTATTTACCTCCCGGCTGACAACTCATCCTCTGATAGCCCTCTGTCCGATGTCTTTTCTGTAGTGCGCGCCGTCGAAGCTGATTTTTGCAACTCCGGCATATGCCGTGTCGAGAGCAGCCTGGAGCGTTTCGCCCTTTGCGGTCACGCCGATAACGCGTCCGCCGTTTGTGAGAAATTCGCCGTTTGCGCCGATCTTCGTACCGGCATGGTATACGAAGCAGCCGTCTACCTGTCCCTTTTCGTCAAATCCGTCCATGACGATGCCCTTTGGGTAGCTTTCGGGATATCCGCCGCTTGCCATTATTACGCACGCGCACGAACCGTCATGCCACTTGATGTCCGTCTTGTCCAGTTCGTGGTTGTAGACAGCCTCGAAGATCTCGTACAGATCGGCGTCCAGCATGGGCAGAACTACCTGAGTTTCGGGGTCGCCGAAGCGGCAGTTGTACTCGATGACCTTTGGCCCTTTGGGAGTGAGCATCAGTCCGAAATAGAGGCAGCCCTCGAATGTGCGTCCCTCGGCGTTCATGGCGTTCATTGTGGGAATGAAGATCTTCTCCATGCACTCCTTTGCTATGTCCTCAGTGTAGCAGGGATTGGGCGAAACAGTGCCCATACCGCCGGTATTCAGACCCTTGTCGCCGTCCAGCGCGCGCTTGTGATCCATGGATGAGATCATGGGAACGAGGGTTTTGCCGTCGGTAAAGCTGAGCACGGAGACCTCCGGGCCTGTCAGAAACTCTTCGATAACGATTCTTGCGGAGCTTTTGCCGAATTTCAGCTCGTCGATCATATCGTGAACAGCCTGTACAGCCTCTTCCTCATTCTGGGCGATGATTACTCCCTTGCCCAGCGCAAGACCGTCCGCCTTGATAACTGCGGGATAGCTGTTCTGCTCTTTCAGATAAGCGATAGCCTTGTCGCTCTCCGTGAAAACCTCATAGAAAGCGGTGGGAATATTATATTTTTTCATAAGCTCCTTGGAGAAAACCTTCGAGCCTTCAATAATTGCCGCATTCGCTTTTGGGCCAAAGGTCATAAAGCCCTCAGCCTGTAAAGCGTCGACCATGCCGAGCACAAGCGGATCGTCGGGGGCGACGACCACCATATCGGGTTTAAGCTCCTTTGCCAGGGCGACAACGCCGTCGATATCGGTCGCACCAACGCTGAAACACTCCGCATATTTCGATATACCGCCGTTTCCGGGAGTACAGTATATCTTGCCAACGTGTTTGCTTTCGGCGAGCTTCATGATAATAGCGTGTTCACGTCCGCCGCCGCCGACTACTAAAACATTCTTCATTTTATTCACCTTATTTCTATTTTATTTCCAGGGATTCAAGAATTGGCTGAATGTCATTCCTGAACTCCTCTTCTCTGCCGTTGGGGTACATAAAAGTAATATTCATACACTTTCCGTCCTTGTCAAAAAAGTACGATTCAAGGAAGGAATCTGCTTCTCTAAACTTTGTATTGGTCTTTACCCGGAAAGCATCGTATCCGCAGATCTCTGTTTCGTCGATTTCCGATGAAACTGTTGATTCAAATTTCTTTTTGCTTTCATTGAGATCTTCCGCGGCATCTCTGGCAGATTTACCGTCTATCGGGTCTCTGAGAGAAAGACGATAAAACACATCGTACATATCATCCTGTAGATTCAGACCGATTTTTATACCGTCCATTCTTTCTTCAATATACCACATAGGCGAGACAGTGACGGTGTAATACTTACCGGAGAAAGTCTCGTCCTCTGTTTTCAGCGGTGCACCGTGATATTCAATGGAGCTGACCATTTGCTGATAATGCTCTTCAAGCTGCGTCTGTGAATCGGCTGCACCCATATATACAATGTATATAAGATCGCCGTTGCCGTATTGAAATGCCGAAAAGCGGATCTTCAGTTCCGTTTCATCCTCATCAGGCGCAACAGTATCAGCCGTCACGCTGCGGCAGGGAACGCCGTTTACCGTCGAGTCCTCCACTGCAACGTTGGTGTATTCCTCGTTGTAACTGGCGATCACATCGTCGGTTGAGCCTTTCAGCGTCTGGTGCAATCCCGAAAAAGAGAACATACCGATAACACCGTCCTCTTTGTCGGTTTTGAAAGCGAGGTCAAAGTCATCCACTTCGGTAATTTCAAGATTTTCACTTATGCCAAAAGTGAATTTTCCGCATTTTGACATATAGTAATTCAATCCGTTCTCGTTTTTTACAACGTCGGTAATATCTCTTTCGTCAGATTCCGGTTCAGAGGATTCCTCTTCAAAAGTCGGATTTTCCTCAGAGGATTTCTCTTCCAAAGTCGGATTCTCCTCAGAGGGAGAGATTTCCTCCGTAGTTTTTATCTCCGTCGATACCGGAGCTGTCCCGGAATCAGTATCCGAGGGGCTTTTTTACCTCCGCAGCCTGCCGCCGAGACAGCAAGGCAGACTGCGGCTGAAAGTGCCAATAATTTTTTCATTTTATCCCCTTTATTATCTCTCGATTTCCAATCCCCAAAAGTCAAATACAGCTTCGTCCGGTTTGCCTTCGCGAAGAGACTCTTCACTATAGTAGGTATAATCAAACGCGTAGCCTAAACCTACTTCTTCCCGCCACTCAAAACAACCGCATCCATTAGATCCTGTACAGATAATTGGAGCGATCTGTCTATCGGAAGCCAGAAAACGTATCATGTCAATAGCGATCATCAGAATATACAGCCCCAGAATTGCTCCGATAACTTTTAAAGCAATATGCTTTCCGACTTTT
Source organism: Ruminococcus sp. (assembly GCA_017935865.1). Lineage (GTDB taxonomy): Bacteria > Bacillota > Clostridia > Oscillospirales > Ruminococcaceae > Ruminococcus. The sequence goes on from JAGBGT010000003.1 coordinate 10,501, forward strand.
TTATCTTTTTCCGCCCCCATAAATCAGTGGTGGAAAAGTCTGATCCCCGTGAACGCCATGGCGATATTATACTTGTTGCAGGTCTCGATAACGTTGTCGTCGCGGATAGAGCCGCCCGGTTCAGCGATATACTCAACGCCTGACTTCTTCGCGCGCTCGATGTTGTCACCGAAGGGGAAGAAAGCGTCCGAGCCGAGACAAACGCCTGTATTCTTGGCAAGCCATGCCTTTTTCTCCTCGGCAGTAAATACAGCCGGCTTTGTCTTGAAGATCTTCTGCCATTCGCCCTCGCGGAGAACGTCCTCGTACTCGTCGCCCATGTAAACGTCGATAGCATTGTCGCGGTCTGCACGGCGGATTCCGTCCACGAAATCAAGTCCCATAACCTGGGGAGACTGTCTCAGCCACCAGTTATCGGCTTTCTGTCCGGCAAGGCGTGTGCAGTGTATCCTTGACTGCTGACCTGCGCCGATGCCGATAGCCTGACCGTCCTTTACGTAGCAGACGGAGTTGGACTGGGTGTATTTCAGCGTGATAAGGGAGATCAGCAGGTCGTCCAGCTTATCGGCAGGGATATTTTTATTCTCGGTAATAACGTTTGCGAGAAGCTCCCGGTTGATGTCAAGCTCATTTCTGCCCTGCTCGAAAGACACGCCGTAAACCTGCTTTGTCTCGATAGGAGCAGGCTTGTAATTCTCGTCGATCTTGAGGATGCAGTAAGTGCCCTTTCTCTTTGATCTGAGGATTTCCAGAGCCTCGGGGTCATAGTCCGGAGCAATGATGCCGTCGGAGACCTCGCGCTGTATCATCTTAGCCGTGCAGACGTCCACCTTGTCGGAAAGAGCGATAAAATCGCCGTATGATGACATTCTGTCCGCACCTCTCGCTCTTGCGTAAGCGCTTGCCAGGGGAGAAAGCTCGCCCAGGTCGTCTACCCAGTAGATTTTTTTCAGGTCGTCCGAAAGAGGGCGTCCGATAGCCGCGCCTGCCGGGGAAACGTGCTTGAAAGAGGTTGCGGCGCAAACGCCTGTAGCCGCTTTCAGCTCCTTTACAAGCTGCCAGCCGTTGAGAGCGTCCAGGAGGTTGATATAGCCGGGTCTGCCGCAGAGAACCTCGATAGGAAGCTCGCTGCCGTCCGCCATATAAACTCTCGAAGGCTTCTGATTGGGGTTGCAACCGTATTTTAACTGCATTTCATTTGACATAATAATGTCCTCCTTTAATCGTAATCGTATTTAGAACCTGTCCACATGGAAATTATGTGCGGATTTTCGAGCATAATTTTGACGAGGGCAAGGCGAAAAAGCAAAAGCATACTTGATGTATGGTGAGCTTTTTCAACGCGGCAATCGGCAAAATTTGCCGAAAAGACGTGCGTAATTTCCTATGTGGACAGGTTCTTATAGTACGAGGCGTCGTCGATGCCCTGAGCAAAGCCGCGAGAATGGCAGCTCCGCATTTTCCGAGATATTTTCCCATTACTTATTCTTGTTCACAATTCTCGTCTCAACAGAACCGTCCTCCAGGTTCACGAAGCGAACGAAGAGAGACACCTTGTTGTCCTCGTTGAGATTATTCCAGAGCATATCGGTAAATTTGTCGATATTTCCGGAAATTCCCACCAGCTTAGGCTCGCCCTCAAAGCTGGGGAGCGGATTGCCGTCGCCCATGTAGGTGTGGATGAAATGACCCTCGCCGGCAATTGGAGCATTGTAGCTGAAAGTATAGCGCTGGCAGGAGTCCGGGTTGCCGTTTGCGGATTTCAGAATGGACATGGCGTAGTTGAAATTGCCGTCGTCGAAGCGGAGGATGCCGGAAATTCTTGGGGTGTAGTTGGGCGCGTCGTCCTCGAACTCACGGGTGCGGAGGGACTGCTCAAAGGTGAACTGCTTGTCCATAAGCTCATAGATCGTGTCGGTCTGGTCGCCGTTTGTGACGATGAGTTTGTTGCCGAGAACACGTACCGGCGCGTAAATGATGAGGTGGGGGTCAGAAAGCTTTGACGGGTCGAACGCCTGAGTGCGGATGCCGTCGCCGTCCTCAACGAAAACGCGGTTGCGGCTGTTTTCGCTTCTGCCCATGATGAAATATCCGGTAACGGCGTATTTTCCGCAGTCGGACTTGCCGATAACGATGCCTCTTCCGGGATATGCGTTTGAGTTTAATTCTTTTGCTAAATCGAGCTTTACCATAATTATATCTCCTTTTACTTAATATAGGCTTTTCCGTCGATAATTTCGATCTTATCCTGGCAGAACAGGGAAACGGCTTTGGGAAGAAGCTTCCACTCCACGTTTTCCATGATGCGTCTCTGAAGAACCTCCGGAGTATCACCCTTTTCCACATTTACAATGCCCTGGAGGATAATAGCTCCTGCGTCAGCCTTTTCGTTTACAAAATGTATAGTTGCTCCGCTGACCTTTACGCCGTATGCCAGCGCAGCCTCGTGGACTTTAAGTCCGTAGTAACCCTCTCCGCAGAATGACGGGATAAGCGCCGGGTGGACGTTTATGATCTTATAAGCATACCTGCTTGTGACGCACTGGTCGAGTATCGTCATAAATCCGGCGAGAACGACCAGATCAGCCTTTTCCTCATCCAGGGCGGCGAGTACGGCTTGGCTGTAGGACTTGCTGTCGGCGTATTCCCTCCTGGGGAGCACTCTCGTGGGAATACCTGCATTTTTCGCCCTTTCAAGAGCATATGCGCCGGGATTTGAGGATATAACGCAAGTTATTTTTCCACCGGCGATATCTCCCGATTTTTCCGCGTCAATAAGCGCCTGGAGATTTGTTCCGCCGCCGGAAACAAGTACGATTATGTTTTTCATGTTCTGACCTCCGCAGAGAGATTTGCCGTCACCGGAGCACAATGATGCACAAGAGAACTGCGAGTGCCGGGACGGCGCCAAAAATAATATACCGATAGTAATTTGCCGTAAGCTCCTCCTCGCGGTTGGCAAAGAAGAAGAAAATCGGGTCGTCGGGGTCGTAGCAGATAAGCTCCTCGTCGCCGATCTCATACCGCTGATTTTTGTCCGCAATTGTGTAGACCGAGCTGACAGCCCTGCCGTCCTCGGTCTCAAAGTCAACGATGGGATAGTAGTAGGTCTTGGGATCTTTTTTCTCGCGGTAGCCGGTAATTTTTCCGTAGGCGGCGACGGTATTTTTCATCCGCCTTTTCACGGTATACGCATGGTATAGAAACAGCAGCGCCATAAATACATAAATCCCCAGCAGACCGTAGAGAAGATAGCCGCAATGATAGGAAACTCCCACGGTAACAAAAGAGAGCAAAGCCCAGATAACGTCAATTTTCTCAACTTTCACAGCATTGCCCTCCTATTCGGGGAACTGAACGTGCCCCTCTATAATTTCGCTGTCGTCGCATGACAGAGGAATATTTTCATCAATTATCATCTGACCGTATATATCGGTTATACGGAAAGTAAACGGCCCTTTTCCCATGTCCATGGACTCAAAATAGTTGTACTGCCGCCGGGGAAGCTCCACAAACTCGCCGTTTTCGCCGAGATATTCCAGCCGGCTGATTGGATAGCGATGATTGCGCACCTGTACGCCGCACCAGAACTCCGACGTGCCCTCCTTGTACTTGTAGCAAACCGGTGCATCTTCCGCCGTGTCCAGAGGTATTATTTTCCAGCTCACCGGAACGCGCCCCTTTTCTTTCGGCGCGATCAGGGGAAAGGCGTCCACATACAGGTCAAGGTCGCCCTTTTTTCCCTCGGGGAGTAGGTCTGTCACAAGCATATTTATAGTGCCCAGCTCGCCCGTTACCTCCAGGTAAGCCCCGGCAAGCTGCGCGTTATTGTAGTCAGCCAGATTCATGGCGACTATCCAGTAGTCCGCGGAAACCGGGTCAAGCATGGCACATCCGCCAACATAGCCTCCGCCGTAGTATGTGCCGTCTCCGGTGTGAACTGTCCCCTTGGGTTCGAGTATGCAGCTTTCGTCGATGAGGACATCCTCCCCGGAAGAGCCTGCGCCATTTCCGAGAAGATAGCTGCAAAGCTCCGAAAGCTCCCGGGAATCCATGCCGTTCTGCCGTGCGGAAACCATGTCGAAAGCGTCTATTGTCCCGTCGCCGTTCACATCGAGGGGAATTTTTTCGTCTGCCGAAACAGACATGGCGCACAGGCATAAGTTTACCGAAAATGCCGCCGCAAAAAATCTTTTTAACATCATAATATTACATCCTGACAGGTTATCGCATTTCATCTGCTTGTTTTGCGACGAAAAAATATATTCCGAAAAAGATAAGCATTGATACAGGCAGGACTTTACTGAGCCTCAGCATTATCGACATAAGAAGATAAGCCGCCGCAGCAATGATAAGGAAAACAGCGTATTGCCTGCATTTTTCCGTGTATCCGTGCAAACCGTTTATCCCCGTGAGCAGCATAATGACCATAGTTGTGATGAGAGTTACGCCGATGGAGAAAAAGATCATCCAGCCGATACCCAGAAGCGTTCCGCCCAGATCAGTTGTCGCGCCGGACGCTGTTACAAAAAGCTTATCGGTAAAGAACATAACGACTACGCCGATGATCGCCATAACTGCCGAAGCAATTATCATCAGAACGCTCATAACTTTAAAAGCTGTTTTCATTTTCGGTAATCCTTTTATTTTAAGAACTTGTTCCCATAGAATCAGTGCGTGGATTTTCTGGCATAATTTTGCCGATTGCTATGAGAACGAGTTCTGATAGGTTTAATACGTATTATCGTATTTCATATACATTTTCGCGAGGAGATAATATACTCCGAAAAAGAGCAGCCATAAAACAGACGGAGTCGCGTTTTGATTCTTAGTTATCGCCAGAATAAGACCGCCTGCCTGAAAAATAAGAAGCCAGAAAGTGCATTTCCTGCATTTTTCTATGCGTCCGCGCAGACCGTTGATACTCGTGAACAGCATAAAAGCCGCAACTGCGATGATAAGTACGCCGAGCAGGGAAACGAGCATTCCGGCAGCGCCCAGCGCCCCTACAGCTATCCCCGCATCAGCCGCAAATTCAAATAGCTTATCTGTGTAGAAGATAAGAAGTGCGCCAATGATTGCCTGGACTGCCGAAACAATTATCAGCAGAATGCTCATGATTTTAAAAGTTATTTTCATTTTCAATAATCCCTTTCATTTTAAAAACACAGAAGAAACAGTCAGACTGCCGTACCCAAATCAGCAGATGATAACGCCCTCTTCGGACTCTACCAGTTCGCCGAGAACATAAGCGTCCTCGCCAGCCGCCTTGACAGCCGCTATTGCCTTATCCGCGTCGTTCTTGTCCACGGCAACGATCATGCCCACGCCCATGTTGAACGTGTTGAACATATCGCGCTCGGGAATATTTCCGCTTCTTGCGATGAGATCGAAGATCGGGAGCACCTGAACTGCGTTTCTCTCGATTTTCGCAGCAAGATTCTTGGGAAGAGAGCGCGGAATATTTTCGTAGAAGCCGCCGCCCGTGATGTGGGAGATCGACTTTACTGTAACCGCGTCAAGCAGGCTCATTACAGCCTTTACATAGATTCTTGTAGGCGTCAGGAGCGTCTCGCCCAGAGTAGCGCCCAGGTCGTCGAAGTGCATCGCAAGCTTCTGCTCGTTTACGTCGAAAACGCGTCTTACCAGGGAGAAGCCGTTGGAATGTACGCCGCTTGACTTAATGGCGATAAGCACATCCCCAGCCTTCTGAGTGTCCGGGCGGAGAATCTTGTCCTTGTCCACCACGCCTACAGAGAAACCGGCGAGGTCGTACTCATCCTCCGGCATAAGACCGGGATGCTCGGCAGTTTCGCCGCCTACCAGAGCACATCCAGCCTGAACGCAGCCCTCGGCAACGCCGGAAACTATCTCGGCGATCTTTTCCGGGATATTCTTTCCGCAGGCAATGTAGTCCAGGAAGAACTGAGGTTTAGCGCCGCAGCAGATGATGTCGTTGACGCACATGGCAACGCAGTCGATGCCTACGGTGTCGTGCTTGTCCATAATGAAAGCGATCTTGATCTTCGTGCCCACGCCGTCCGTGCCGGAGACGAGAACAGGCTTGCTGATGCCTGTCATGTCCAGCTCGAAAAGTCCGCCGAAGCCGCCGATACCCGAAATACAGCCGGGAAGCGTGGTTCTGGCGATGTGCTGCTTCATAAGCTCCACAGCCTTATAGCCGGCGGTCACATCAACGCCTGCCTTTTTATAGCTTTCGGAAAAACTGTTGTTCATAGCAATTTTACTCCTTAATTTTATTCTTTTCCGCTCCAGCAGTATGTGCAGAGATTACACTCCGGCAGACCTACCGCCTTTACCTTTCCGGGGAGCGACTGGAACTCCAGCGAGGTCAGCTTCAGCCGCTTGCATATCTCGTCGCGGAGCTTTCTGCCGCGCTCTGTGCTGCTGTCGCTGTACTCTGCCAGATACTTGACGCCCTCTTCACCCTCAAATTCGTCGATTATCTGCCGGGCGATAAGCTCCAGCTCCGAATGGCTTCTGGAGAAGTTCAGGTACTTGCATCCGTACATGATAGGCGGACAGGCGGAGCGCATATGTACTTCCTTTGCGCCGTTTTCATAGAGAAATTCCACAGTTTCGCGCATCTGCGTACCACGGACGATGCTGTCATCCACGAAGAGCAGCCTCTTGCCCTCGATAAGCTCGTGGACGGGAATCAGCTTCATTTTTGCCACCTTGTTTCTCATGCTCTGGCTTGTAGGCATAAAGCTTCTGGGCCAGGTGGGAGTATACTTTATAAAAGGGCGTGCAAAAGGAATGCCGCTTTTGTTTGCGTAGCCGATAGCGTGGGGCGTGCCGGAATCCGGAACGCCGCAGACATAGTCCACATCCGGGAGACGTCCGGCAGCCATGTCGTTTTCAGCCATTATTTCGCCGTTCCGTGTACGCATTACCTCCACGTTTATGCCCTCATAGCAGGCGGTGGGGTAGCCGTAGTAAGTCCACAGGAATGTACATATCTTCATCTTGGATGGGGCGCCCTCAGCCAGGACTTCGCAGCCGTCAGCGGTTATCTTTACGATCTCCCCGGCGGTAAGCTCCTTATAGGTCTCGTAGCCCAGCTTCTGGAAAGCGAAAGATTCCGTGGAAAGGCAGAAGCCGTCCCAGCGCTTTCCCACCACGATAGGCAGTCTGCCGAACTTGTCCCTGGCGGCGATGATGCCGTCCTTGGTGAGGATGATGAGGGACATCGTGCCCTCGATCATTTCCTGAGCATAGCGGATGCCCTCAACGAAAGAATCGCGCTGAGCGATAAGCGCACCGATAAGGTCGCCGCTGTTGATATTTCCGCTGCTCATCGCCTCGAAATTCGCGCATCCGTTCCGGAGAAGTCCGTCAACGAGGGCGTCAGCGTTCCTGATGATGCCCACGGAGCATACGGCGTAGAGACCGAGCTTGGAGCGTACCATAATGGGCTGCGGGTCTGTATCGCTTATACAGCCGATACAGAGCTTGCCGCGCATATTTACAACATCGTCCTCGAACTTTGTTCTGAAAGGGGAATTTTCAATGCTGTGGATGCTTCTCTGGAAGCCGTTATCCTCGGAAAAGGAGGTCATTCCGCCTCTTCTTGTGCCAAGGTGGGAATGGTAGTCCGTGCCGAAGAAAACATCTGTTATACAGTCGTTCTTGGAGGCTGCACCAAAAAATCCGCCCATAAATTATTCTCCCATAAGTCTCTTCATGATTTCCTGGTAAGCCTCTTCTACGCCGCCCATATCACGGCGGAAGCGGTCTTTATCCAGCTTCTCGTGAGTTGTCGAATCCCAGAAACGGCAGGTGTCGGGTGAGATCTCGTCGGCGAGGATGATAGTGCCGTCGGATGTCTTGCCGAACTCGATCTTGAAGTCGATGAGGTCGATATTGAGCTTCTTGAAGAAGTTGACCATAAACTCGTTTACCTTGAAAGCATACTTTGCGATAGTGTCAAGCTCTTCTTTTGTCGCGAGACCGAGAGCGAGAGCATAGTAGTCGTTGATAAAGGGGTCGCCCAGGTCGTCGTTCTTGTAGCTGAACTCAAGAATAGGGCAGAGGAGCTTCTTTCCCTCTTCAACGCCCATTCTCTTGGAGAAGCTGCCGGCAGCCACGTTTCTGATGATGACCTCAAGAGGAACGATAGAAACTTTCTTGACGATCGTCTCACGTTCGCTGATCTCCTCAACGAGATGAGTGGGAACGCCTTCTTTTTCAAGCATTTTGAACATATAGTTAGTCATCCGGTTATTGATGACGCCCTTACCGGAAATAGTGCCTTTCTTTTCGCCGTTGAATGCAGTCGCGTCATCCTTATAGTCGACGATCACCAGGTCGGGGTCATTTGTAGCGTAGACTTTTTTTGCTTTGCCCTCATAGAGCTGCTCCAGTTTTGTAACATTTTCCATTTTAATGTTCCTCCTTGAGAATTTATATCTGACCTCCCGGATCTCCGTGGAGGTCTTTTTATGCGAGTCCGCATCTTTGCGGACAGGTCAGCTTTTTGATACGGCGGTCAGAGAGCCGCTATAGCCTCCTGAAGAGCGGCATCCTTAGCCCGTACGCCATCAGCCATTTTTGCCTTTTCCTCAGCAAGCTTTGCGGCGAGGTTTTCATCAGAGACAGCAAGTATCTGTACTGCCAGAACAGCGGCATTTTTTGCGCCGTCGATGCCGACAGTTGCCACGGGAACTCCCGGCGGCATCATAACTGTCGCCAGAAGAGCGTCCACGCCCTCCAGCGCCTTTGACTTCATGGGGATGCCGATAACGGGAAGCGTTGTGTGACCTGCAACGACTCCGGCAAGGTGAGCTGCCATTCCTGCCGCGCAGATCATTGCGCCGAAGCCGTTTTCCTTGGCGTTTGCCGCAAACTCGGCAGCCTCCGCAGGTGTTCTGTGTGCGCTCATGACGCGGCATTCAAACTCAACGCCGTACTTCTTCAGCTCGGTGAGAGCAGATTTCACAACAGGGAAATCGCTGTCCGAGCCTATAATAACTGCAACTTTTTTTGACATGATCATACTCCTTTAACACCGCCGTTACGGCGGAAAAAATCAATTTTTATCATACCTGATTCAAGAATCAGCATGGACAGGATAATCCGGCACATCGGCGTCGAAGCCGCCGGAAACAGCCGTTATGCTGCCCTCCGAGCCTGCGCTGAACAGGACAGCCGCCTTATACACGCCTTTGTGGAGGCGCAGAATGTTTTCCTCGTCGGTGTAGGTCAGTTCTATCTCCACGTCGGCGGACACCTCATACCGGGGGATGCCGTTTTCCGTGCCGGTGGCGTAGAGGTGGATCTCTTTTATTTTCACCGGTCTTTTCCGGACGATCTCCGTGCTGTCAGGGAAAACAGTCCCGAAGTCCTGCACCGCCCCGGATGTCAGCTCGCCGAGAAGCTCTTCGTCTCCGGAAAAGGCGTAGCTGATATAGCAGGCGGTCTTGTCCGTCATAGTCTCTATCATCAGTGGAGTCAGCTTTGAGAGCAGCACTCTGCTGTAGACGTTCAGTTGATACGGACATTCCGCAGCCTCTCCTCTTACGGATGCACTTTTGAAAAGCAGGTCGTCGTATACCGAAGAATATCGGTATTCTCCTTTTTCATCAGTGAATACGAACTCGTCGTCGTCTGCCGTGCATGAGATCCAGGTGCGGCTGAATTTGGGGGTAAAGCTCCTGTCGTAGACCACCACAGAGCCGTCCTCCGCCGAAGCCGTGTACAGAACCGTATTTCCTGCCGAGACGCGCTTTATATCGCTGTAGACCAGCGGAACGACCACGTTTCCCTCATAGTCGATGCAGCCGGTTTTCGTGCTGCCGCCGACCCTGGTCTGGGCGATGCACCTGTTGTCCTCCGCAAAGGAAAGAGCCAGCCACTCAGCCGCAGCCGTGATCTTGTCCGCCTCAGCGATGCCGAACAGGTCGTTTTCGCCGATGAAAATGGAATATCCTGTGCCGTCAACGGCTGCGATCCGGACAATGGCGTCACTGTCGCCGCCGCTGTCGTCATCGTTGGAAGAGCCGACATAGAACCGGGTTATCGCCGCCGCCAGGATAATGACCGCAGCGAACATCAGGGAGACTACCAGCCTGGTACGGTTGTTCATAAATTATTGGTCAGCCCGGGCATCCGCAGCAGTCTTTCTGCGGTAGTCCTCGTCGGTCTCGCCCGTGATATAAATGGGACGGTTTTTCACCTCGCGGTACGCCTTGGCGACATACTGACCGAGAATGCCCATGCAGCCCAGTTGGACGCAGCTTACGAAGAGGATCAGCGCCGTAATGAACCAGCCGAATGATGCGTAGCCGTTTACCGCCGAGACGATAATGGCTATGATAAATGCGATGAACGCCAGCGCTCCGCTGAGGATCGCCAGGATGACCGCTATCATCAGGGGCGCGGTGGAGAACGCCATAATGCCCTCCAGGGAGTACTTGAACAATCCCCAGAACGACCAGGAGGACGTTCCGGCAGGACGCTCCACGTTTTCGTAGGGCATATACTGCACCCGGAATCCCACCCAACTGAAAATACCCTTGGAGAAGCGGTTGTACTCGGTCATTTCGAGAATGGCGTCGACCATCTGCCTTGTCATGAAGCGGAAATCCTGCGCGCCGTCCACTATCTCCGTGTCGGAAATTTTATTCATTATCTTGTAGAATTTTCTCGCAAACCAGGAGCGCACCTTTGATTCGCCTGTCCGGCTGACGCGGCGTGTTGTGGCGCAGTCAAATTCGCCGTCCTTGACGTAGTTATACATCTGCGGCAGGAAAGCCGGTGGATGCTGCAAATCGGCGTCCATAACGACGACAAAATCGCCCTTGGCGTTTTTCAGTCCGGCGTAGATGCCGGCTTCCTTGCCGAAATTGCGTGAAAAGGAAATATATCTCACGCGCTTGTCGCTGTCCGCCAGCTCGCGGAAGATAGGGAGCGTCCTGTCCTTCGAGCCGTCGTTGATGAACAGAAACTCGAAATCTATATCTTTATGTTCGGCTTTCATGCCGTTGGTCACTTTGATGATCTCGTTGTAGAACATCGGGAGAACCTCTTCCTCATTGTAGCACGGAACTACTACAGAAATAAGCTTCATAATCATACCTCCGTAACCGGAACATACATAGAACCTGTCCATACATTCCGGCAGTCAGGGCAAAACCCATTGACATTAATAAATACACTATTAATTATACTACAAACGAAAAATAATTGCAAGAGTTTTAGCCATTATTTCAGAAAAAAGTGCGAACGGCGGATATTTTCAAGAGTACAGAGCTTTTTTGTGCAAAATGACGAACTCTGCAAAATATCAGTTTTGCCCTGCTTAAGGCAACACCGCACAAAGATTGTGCGGCAGATGTGCAGTCAGATTTTTCGTCAGATTGCATAAAAATTCCGCAGGCAGGCTGACGCCTGTCAAGGGATTTTTGTGTAATATGACGGAAAATATGCAAGCAGATGACGTGCAAAGCCGTCAGGCAATCTTTGTGCGGTGCTGCCTTAATGTGAAGTTGTAGCTTTTTCTATGAACAGATGCAGGGATTATTGACAAAAAAATCAATAACGTTTTGTTATTTCCGCTGAAAATTTAATTTTTAGTATAATTTTATGTATTTGTCGTGAAAAAAGTGTTGATTTTTTTCGCCGAATAGGTTATAATGTATTAGTATAGTAGTGCTTTGCGCCCATGTTCGTTTCCCGGGTGCGGAGAAAATCGGCTCTTCGCTGCCGTAAAGCGAAGGCTGCGGAGTTCCGCAGGATCGGAGAAAGCTATGAATGTAACACTTATAACGGCTTCTTTCAATGACGAGGTCCACGGCACCTTCAACGACAAGAGAACCGGCTGCGGAATAAATCTCACGAAGCCGGAAAATGTGACGCGCTACCGCAGAGGTGCGAAAATGACAGACCTGGGCGAGATCACCTGCGAAAAGTGTAAGACTAAGGTCGCCAAGGAAATGATAAAGTCAGACCAGAAGGAAATGAAGCAGATCCTTAAAGAGGAGAAGCTGAGGGCGAAGAAGGGTCTGGGGGACGAGGGCATCGTTCCGCTGGGAAATACCACCGCAAAGATCACCAAGGATCAGTCGGCTGTACAAGAGCCTGAGCCGGAAAAGCACGAGCCAAAGCCGGCATTCGACTCCAACGGCGCGCCCGTACTGGACGACGATCTGGCACAGTTCGCTATAAAGAAGCCCGAGCCGGTTCAGGAAGCTCCCGTACACGAGCACGAGCCGATACACCAGCCCGAGCCTGTTCAGGAGACGGCTGCTCCCGCTGCAGAGGACGACTTCCTGGCGCAGTTCGCCATTCAGAAGCCTGTTGAGGAAGAGCCTGAGCCGGAGCGGCATGAAGAGGATGACTTCCTGGCGCAGTTTGCCGTTTCAGCTCCCGAAAAGGAGGAAGAGCCGCAGCCTGACGTGCCGGAGACGCCCCCTGTTCTCGACGATATTTCCGCCGCTCTGGAGGCTATCCAGAGCAGCCCAATCGGCGCAGCTCCAAAGCCTGTGGAGGAGATTCCGCAGCCGGAAGAGATCTCCATGCCCGAGCCGATCATCGAGCCGATGCCGGCTGCCGGGCTTGAACCGGTCTACATACCCGAGCCGGAGCAGGCGGCTGAGCCTGAGCCGACCGCCGCACCTGTATCTGTCCAGGAGCTTACAAACGACGATATACTTAGTATGTTCGCCATAAATCAGCCCAAGCCCGTTGACGAAACGCCTGCCCCGGCTCCCGAGCTTGTACCTGAGCCTGTTCAGGAGACGGCTGCCGAGGAGAAGGCCACGGAGTGGGAAGCGGCAATGAGCGAGTGGGACATTATCGCAAACCAGCTTTTCGGCGATACGTTGACGCCGGAGCCTGCTGCTCAGCCTGAGCCGGAAGCAGTAGTGGAGCATGAAGCCGAGATTCTGGAAGAGCCGGAGATAGAGGACATAGCTATCCCCGAGATCCCTGAAGTCGCCCAGGCAGAAGAGCCGGAGATAGAGGATATTGTTATTCCTGAGATTCCCGAAGTCGCCCAGGCAGAAGAGCCGGAGATAGAGGATATTGTTATTCCTGAGATTCCCGAAGTCGCCCAGGTGGAAGAGCCGGAGATAGAGGATATTGTTATTCCTGAGATTCCGGAGGTCGCAAAAGCAGAAGAGCCGGAAATTGAGGAGACCGCAGCTCCGGTTGAGAATGATGAACTGATTCTCGAGGACATAAACGAAGACGAGGAACTTGAGTTTATTGCCGAAAATCTCGAACCGAAAGCTCCGGTTATTGATGATATTTCTGCTGCTCTGTCAGCACTCAGCATACCTGCATCAAAGACCGAGCCTGTTCAGCAGACCGTTCAGCAGAAGCCTCCTGTTCTTGATGATATTTCCGCGGCGCTTTCCGCTTTGAATACACCTGTTCAGCCGGTTTCTGCGCCAGTACAGCCGATAGTTCCGCCTGTACAGCCAGTCGCTGCTCCTGTTCAGCCGATAGCTGCTCCTGTTCAGCCCATGGCTGCACCGGTACAGCCGATGACAGCGCCTATACAGCCTATGGTTGCCCCTGTACAGCCAATGGCTGCACCGGTACAGCCGATGACAGCGCCCATACAGCCTATGGTTGCCCCGGTGCAGCCCATGGCAGCTCCGATGCAGACCGCCGGAGCGGCAGGAGCGGTGGGTCAGGTGATCTCCGTTCCCCAGCTTACAGGCTACAACGACAGCAATCAGCCGATATATACTTACGTTCAGATGCAGATCCAGGGCTACGACGCTTCGGGTCAGCCCGTTCTCGTTCCGCTTCCGGGGCAGACTATTCCTGCGCCGTTCATGCCCTCGTCTGTGGATAAGAATACCCGTCTCCGCGACGCCATTGCGGCTGCCAAGGAGATCCCCACGTCCACAAGGGAGATGACTCCGGGACAGCGTATTGCTGCGGCAAATGCGGCAAGCGGCGCTCCTGTTGCGGCAAATGTTTCAAAGATCGCCACAAATCCCCATACCAAGTCCACGTCCAGGGCGTTTATCAGCGCGATCTCCGAGTCAAAGGAGTATGCGAACCAGAGCCTTACGGAAACTCAGGGACTAAAGCAGAGAGCTCCTGTTCTCTCATCTGTTGAGGACGTTCTTTCGCAGTTGGGCGACAACTCGCTCAAGGAGAAAAAGGCTGCCGAGGCAAGAGCGCAGTCGAATGTTCCCGATTTCCAGGAGTTCAGAGCGCCGGGCAGAACATCTGCCGGCAGCAGAATGGCGTCAACGCCCACTCCCAAGCCGACAGCAGCTCCCAAGCAGGAGGAAAGACCTCTCACCAAGGCAGAGCTGAAAGCAAGGAAGAAACAGGAAAAGATCGACGCTAAATTCCAAAAAGAAATGGCGAAGAGAAAATAATACGAGGTTATACTCCTCTCTATTCTGAAATGCAATAAAGATTGCAGGCAGAAATTTCGTATGTCAAGGCGGACGACGAAAGCATACTGCCGTATGGTGAGGAGGACAACGCAGACAGACGGAATTTATGCCTGCAAGACTGTTGTATTTTAGAATAGAGGGGAGTATAATATGGATTACAAAGATAAAGTAGCCGCCCTGAGAGAGAGGATGACCGACTCCCGGGAGGAGAACGAGAAAATGCTCAAGGCGGAGGGAGAAAAATACGCAAAAAGCGGCGATGTGGACGGTCTTAAAGCCGTCGGCGAGCTGCTGATCGAGAATATGACCGAGGAGAGCCGAAACGAGCTGAACCGTCTCACCCATGTGGACGGTATGCGCCTGGACGAGGTGCATAACAAGATCCTGAAGCTCATCGACGAGAAGAAGTCTCTGGAGGCTGTACCTCTGGCGGAGCGGCTCTATAAGAAAATAACCGTGGAGTATGCGCCTACGGAGAAGTCGAAATTCGTTTCGCTGAGAAATCCCTTTGAGGATAATCTCTGCCAGCTTCTCTTCAAGGACGACAGGATCCTCAACCGTACACCGTTTGATTTTTCCCAGTATATCACCACATACGCCTATCTGCTGGTTGACACCGGGGCGACTGTAAACGCTATTCCCATCCTGGAAACGGCTATAGAGTACAATCCGGTGGACGTTGGTCCGCGGTTTGAGCTGTGTGAGATCTATAAGATAATTCACAACAAGAAAATGGTGCTCCAGACTACCCGGGAGACTTTGCAGATCGCTTCGTCGCCCATTGCCATCGCGCGGTGCTACGCCAACGTGGGATATGCACTGACGGAGAGCGGAGATTACGAGGATGCCGCGGCTTTCTATGTGGCGAGCGTAATGTTTGCACCGAACCCGGCAGTTCCGCTGGAAATGAAGCATCTCACCGATTTAAAGGGTACGCCGATAATCAAGCCGTCCCGGGAAAAAATGGTTGAGATAATGAAGAAGTACGATATGGAGTACGGTCCGAGCAAGCCGGTCATCGAGGTCGCGACGGCTCTGGCAACGCACTATATCAAGATCAATGACATTCCGAATGCGCTGAATGCGTTGAAGATAACGTATAATCTCACGCTTGACCAGAACGTGAAGAAGCTGATACTTTCTTATGAGCCGATGGCGCGGATGATTCGTCCCGACCCGAAGAATGTGGATGCGGCGCAGATAAACAGAGCGAATATCACGCAGACGAAGAGCGAGGAGTAACGGAAAAACCGGGGTTTGGGGCAGCGCCCCAAGTCGGCGCAGCCGACAAAACCGGGTTTCAAAAGGGGCAATGCCCCTTTTGCAGAGTCCAGAGGCAGCGCCTCTGGCAGGGGTTGGGGCAGAGCCCCAAATCGACCGCAGGTCGATGCAGCCTTTAGGCGCCCTGCATGGGGTGAATCCAAAACCAGTCCGGTGGACTTTTTTTGGAGAGGGGACGCTCTGCAAGAGAGAGCGTC
>JAGBGT010000039.1 GCA_017935865.1 Ruminococcus sp.
TAACTCCCGACGTTGCCAAGGCTGTAACAGAGGCTAAGGCTGGTAAGATCGAGTACCGTCTCGACAAGACAAATATCATTCACTGTCCTATAGGCAAGGCATCCTTCGGCGCTGCTAAGCTGGAGGAGAACTTCGCAACATTGATGGAGGCTGTAGTTAAGGCAAAGCCTGCGGCTGCCAAGGGTACTTACCTCAAGAGCTGCACTGTAACTTCTACAATGGGACCTGGAGTTCCTGTTGCTACTGCTAAGTATGGTGTTTGATTAAATTATTTTAACGTTAAGAAGACTGCCGCGATATATGATATTGCGGCAGTTTTTTTGCGGATAAAAATTTATCGAAATTTGTCTCCGCGCCTGTTGAAATTTTAATGCTGATATGATATAATAAATATGATCGTATTTTTTGTTGGAGGCTGATTTTTTTGACTATTTATCTCGATAATGCCGCAACCACCAAGCCCTGTCAGGAGGCTGTAGATGCCGCGGTCAGGGCAATGACGCTGTACTACGGCAATCCGTCCTCTCTCCACCGGGCAGGGCTGGAGGCACAACTGGAAACGGACAAGGCGCGGAAAATTATTGCTAAGTCTCTCGGGACGGACAGCGGAAATATTATTTTTACCTCCGGCGCAACAGAGAGCAATAACCTTGCCATTCGCGGTACTGCTGCCGCCTACGGAAAGAGAAAACGTAAAATTGTGGCATCGGCGATCGAGCACGCCTCGGTGGACGAGACCCTTTTGGCTATGGAAAGCATAGGCTTTGAGGTCGTTCGTGTTGCCGCCAGGGAGGACGGCAGATACTATGCCGCAGATTTTTTACAAGCCTGCGACGAGAATACCTGTCTGCTGACTATGATGTCGGTGAACAACGAAACGGGATATATCATGCCGGTAAAGGAGACGTTTTCCGCAGTAAAACGGCGTTTTCCGGATATCAGAACTCATAGCGACTGCGTTCAGGCGTATATGAAAATTCCGGTAAACGCGGCGGCTCTCAATGCCGATTTGATCTCTCTCAGCGGACATAAGATCCACGGAGCTAAGGGCATCGGGGCGCTGTACATAAAAAAGGGAGTCCGGGTGCTTCCCATTGTCTCAGGCGGAAAGCAGGAAAAGGGCATTCGTTCGGGAACGGAGGCTGTTCCGCTGATCTGCGCTTTTGGTGCAGCCGTTGAGAAGTTCATGCCGACGATCGCTGAGCGTTACAAAAGAGCGGAGGAGCTAAAGGCATCTTTGCTGGAAAAATTATCCGGGATCGACGGTGTTACGGTAAATTCGCCTGGGGACGGTTCACCATACATTATTAATATATCCGCTGCAGGAAAGCGTTCGGAGATAATGCTGCACTACCTGGAGAGCAGGGATATTTACGTCAGCAGCGGCTCTGCCTGTTCAAAAGGGCAGCAGAGCGGCGTTCTCGGCATTTTCGGCATAACCGGAAAGGCTGCGGACAGCGCGCTGCGGATAAGTATTACCGCTGAAACCACGGAGGACGAGCTTGAAGCCTTTGCTCAGTCACTTCGGGACGGGATCGCCAACGTCAGGGGATAATAATATCACAAATACAATAACAGGAGAACATAAAATGAAAGAAATAGTACTTGTAAAATTCGGAGAAATGGTTCTTAAAGGGCTGAATAAAAAGACTTTTGAGGATATGCTGCGCAAGAATATCAAGCGGAGACTTCGGGGTCTGGGACGCTTTGAGCTGACGACCATGCAGTCCACAACATATATTACGCCTCTTGACGACGGTTGCGACCTTGACGCTGTTGTTGACCGCGTTAAGAAAATTTTCGGAATTGCCGCGCTCTGCCGCGCCTGTGTCTGCGAAAAGAATTTCGACGACATAACGGCAAAGGCTGTAGAATATCTGGAGGCTGTTCTCTCCGGCGCGAGGACGTTCAAGGTCAATGCCAAGCGTTCGGACAAGGCGTTTCCCATGAAGTCCCCGGAAATATGTGCCGAGCTGGGCGGTATTCTGCTGGAGAAGTTTCCGCATCTAATTGTTGACGTGAAAGAGCCGGAGATCACCGTTACTGTAGAGGTGCGCGATACCAATGCCTATATTCATGCTGAGAATATCAAGGGTGCAGGCGGACTTCCCGTTGGTAGCAGCGGAAAAGCTCTGCTTCTGCTTTCCGGAGGCATAGACAGCCCGGTCGCCGGATGGATGATGGCGAAGAGAGGCGTTCATATCGCCGCGATCCACTATGTCAGTCCGCCGTATACCTCCGACAGAGCGCAGCTAAAGGTTGAACAGCTCTGCGAAAAGCTCACGGATTACTGCGGAGGCATCGCCTTTTTCTGCGTGCCATTTACTGAGATCCAGGAGGCGATAAAGGACAATTGTCCGGAGGAGTATTTCACTATCATCATGCGCCGGCTGATGATGGAAATTGCTCAGCGTATAGCCGAAAAGGACAACTGCCTTGCTCTGATCACCGGAGAGAGTGTGGGACAGGTGGCAAGTCAGACCATGGCGGCTATGGCGTGTACCGACGCGGTCTGCCGCATACCGGTTTTCCGTCCCTGCGTTGGAATGGATAAAACTGAGATCATTGAAATTGCGCGTAAAATAGACACTTTTGAGACATCAATAGAGCCGTATGAGGACTGCTGCACTGTGTTTACGCCGCGCCACCCGAAAGTCCGCCCCAGGCTGGAGGACATCGAAAATGCGCAGAATGCCTTTGATTTCGAGCCTCTGATACAGAAAGCTGTTTACGGCACTGAGATGAAATCTTTTGAATATTCGGCGGATAATTGAGAGCAGAAAAAATTGGAAAAATATACAAATATTTCCTGATTTGTTGTGCAGAATGATGAAAAATGACAATTTTACTTCGCTTATAAGTTGATAATGTGAAATTTTAAGCCCATGACTTGACAAGAAGGGCGAAAATGGTGTAAAATATAAGTATTGTTGAAATGCGAATGCTATTGAAATGATGCCGGGTTAAATATTCCCGACAGCGGAGGCGAATTACCTTTGATGAACGAAAACAACGAAAAAATCGAAAACGGCCCGGGTTTTGACTCAAGAGCCGAGAAGATAAAAGCTATCAGGGCGGCTTTGCAGAATAATGGGAACAGCGAAGCTCCTGCGGCTGGGAACGATGCTGCCCCGGAGGAGTATGCTCCGCGCCACGAAAGATCGCCTGAAACCGGCGATGCGCCAAGAAAGCCGCGGCGTCCGGATGGCTCGGGAAAGCCGGCAGGCAAGTCCGGAAAGAAGCCTGTGAAAAAAGGCGGAAAAAAGAAGAAAAAGAAGAAAAAGACTTTTGGGCAGAAAGTCCGCGGATTGTTCCCGGAAAAAGGCGACAGCGTCCTGGAGATTGCCCGGAAGATCATTTTCCTTGCTTCTGTTATTGCCATTGTCGTATGCGGTTATCTGGTAGGCGACTACTACCTCGATCTCTGGCGCAACCGGCGTGCAAACGATGAGATCGTCGAAATCTACAACACCTATCGCCCTATAGGACACGAGGAAATTGAGAATACCACCAATGAGGACGGTTCTTCAAGCAAGTATTATGAGCTGATGGACGGTGCGAAAAAGCTCCTGGATATAAACGACGACACAGTGGGATTCCTGACTATCCCCACTATTGATGGTCAGCCTATAATCGCTCTTCCCGTGGTTCAGGCGAATGATAACTCAAAATATCTCGACCGCAGCTTCAAGGGAGAGCAGTCGCGTGCAGGCACGCTGTTTATGGACTGGAGAAACAGCTTCGACCGCGTGAGAGATCACAAGCTGGTAGAGCTTAATTCCGAAAATATCATAATTTACGGACATAATATGGCGGATGAGAGTATGTTCGGAAAGCTGAAATACTATGAGCGCAACTACGACTACTACGACAGCCACCCGATCATCCAGTTGAACTCGAACTATGAGACTTATACTTATAAGATATTCTCGGTGATGATCGTTGATGCCAAGGACGAATCCGAGACAAAATATGATTGCTGGAATCGTCTGAATTTTTCGGATGAAAACGACTTCTACGACTTTGTCAACGGCGCAAAGAGGCGGTCGATGTGCCTGAATGATGTGGATGTTCTCTACGGCGACCAGCTTCTGACGCTGTCGACCTGCAACTATCTGCTGGATGACAGAAGCCGGCTTATCATTATGGCAAGACAGGTTCGTCCCGGCGAGGATCCTTACGAGGGTACAGCCAATAGTACCAGAAGTGAAAATGTTCTCTGGCCGTCTATGTATTATGACCTGAAGCCGAATGAGAAGTACGACTGGGACGAGCTGTTCGTGCCGTACGGTCCGGAGGATGCCAGAAAGGAAGCTCTGGAAAAGGCTGAAAAGGAAAAATCCAAGGATAAGGAATAGCAAGCAATATCAAGGGATGAATAATACCAATGAATACAACCGCTAAAATTGCTACTGCCTGTGCAGCCTTACTGGCTGCCGCTGTGCTTAACTTTATGGCAATTACATTGAATAAGGAAGCGCCGCCTGAGTCGAAGCCAACTCCGGTGGTCGAGCTTCCGCCATCCACTAAAGCTCCTACTGAAGCGCCGACTCTGCCGCTTTACGACTACGTCCCCACGGAGATGGGCATGACCGAAAAGGCAAAGCAGCTCCTGAATATAAACAAGGACTATGTGGGTTGGATAAAAATTGAGAATACCGATGTAGACTATCCCTTTGTGAAAGATCCCGGAGAGATATATGAGGACAACAGTTACTATGGCAACGAATACTACGGCATAAACGATTTCTACCTCCACCATGATTTCAACAAAAGGGAGTACGAATTTGCCGGTACACTGTTCATGGATTACTGCAATAATTTCGATGCGGTAGAGGACGTACAGTCCGAGAATATCGTTATTTACGGTCATAACATGGCAAACAATACCATGTTCGGTTCGCTGAGAAGATACCGTCAGGACTATGATTTCTATAAGGATGCGGCATTTGTGGAGCTGAGCAACAGATACCGCGATTATGACTACGTCATCTGCTGCTGCTTTATTACAGGCGGAAACTACTACTCCGACTTCCTCTATTGGCAGATGGAAGAGCTGGATAACGAGAAAGACTTCAACTACTACGTGGACACTATGAGGAGCAAACAGCTTTTCGATACCGGCGTGGATGTGAAATACGGCGACAAGCTGCTGACACTTTCTACCTGCTACGCCAGCGAGGACAACTCGCGGTTTGTCGTAGTGGCAAGGCGGCTTCGCGACGGCGAGATCGCAGGGGATCTGGATTCTATCGAGAAAACAGAGGAATACATAAAGGCTCAGGAAGAAAAGAAGAAACAGGAAGAAAAGAAAAAGGAAACAGACAATTCGGAAGATTCACATTAATACTGATAACCAACTGATCCCAGTCAGACATTTTAGTCAGTTATTAGTATAACAAGAATTTGAGGTGATTCCAATGAATAGAAAGGTGCGTGCTGCGGCTGTTGCTGCCGGAC
The DNA here is from genome assembly GCA_017935865.1 of Ruminococcus sp. Taxonomy (GTDB): domain Bacteria; phylum Bacillota; class Clostridia; order Oscillospirales; family Ruminococcaceae; genus Ruminococcus. Next base: position 5,461 of record JAGBGT010000039.1, read on the forward strand.
TTGTGCTGTCAGTTACCGGTACTGCTCCGGATATAAAGGCTGTGGAAACTACAGTTCCTGCTGGAACGACCAGCACTTCTGCGGAGACTACCGTCCCGGAAGAGCAGGCAACTACCGCCGCTCCGGATGAGACGGGAGAAGCTCCCGAGGAGGAAAAAGATTGGTACAAGGCTGATTTTGGCGACTATGACGGCAGCCTTTCACTTATCAGCTATGAAGCGTCCCCGGAGTCCGGAGGCGGCGCGAAGAAGAAGTCCAAAGACCCGACTCCGGTCGAGCTGAATGTTACCGGAGGCTATGTGGGCGATATCCCATGGCTTGAAAGCGAGCCTGTTATCGAGTCATCGCCAGGCAGATTTGCCATTGTTACCTACGGCTGGGGACACGGCGTGGGATTGAGCCAGAACGGAGCGAATTATTTTGCAACATATGCCGGCTGGACGTATCAGGATATTCTCTTCCACTACTATCCCGGCGCATATCTGATGAATACCGGACTTGCGGAGGAAGAGCAGATAACCATAAACGGCGTTACGGGAGATGTGCTCTCGATGCTGTCCCAGGTAGTGTACAACGAGGTGGGAAGCTCCATGAATTATGAGGCTATGAAGGCTCAGGCTGTGGCGGCGTACACTTACTGTAAATATAACGGCAACGACGGAAACGACCTCCGCTGCAAGCCAAATCCGCCGCAGGTAGTTGTGGATGCCGTAAGCGAAGTGCTGGGGCAGGCGATGTACTACGACGGAGACTACGCACTGACCATGTTCTATGCCTCCAGCGGCGGAATTACCGCAAACTGCTATGAGGTGTTCTGGGCGGATCTGCCGTATCTGCGCTCGGTTTCCAGCGATTACGACGCAGCATTTGACCCGCACTATGGCACGGTCACTTATGTTGATGATTTCCAGTTGAGAAATATGATACAGAGCGCATACGGGATCAAGCTTTCCGATGACCCGTTTAACTGGATAAAACCGGAATATTCGGCAGATACCGGATATGTTACATACGTTAATATAGATGATCAGCTTACGGTCAAGGGATATGATTTCAAGCTCGCTATGAATCTGAAATCATCCAAATTCAATCTGTATTACACGCCGAGACCGGAAGGAGAGGCTATACCGGACGGCTCTTCACAGATTATAGTTGTAGATCCGGACTATAATTATACACCGGGAATCAGCTATCCGAACGATTATCCTACTGATATCGGTTCAGTACCTGAGCCGACAGATCCGCCTGTTGAGGATCAGACAGATCCGTGGTATGAAGATCCCACTGAGCCTCCTGTTGAGGATGTAACAGAACCCTGGCAGGATCCGGCAACAGAGCCTCCTGTCGTTTCTGATGACTCAGCCGCGGACGGAGAGTAAACAGCTTTAGGGCAACACCGCACAAAGCACGCCTAACGGCTTTGCACGTCATATGCTTGCATATTTTCCGTCATATCACACAAAAATCACTTGACAGGCGTCAGCCTGCCTGCGTGATTTTTATGCAATCTGACTGCGCATCTGCCGCACAATCTTTGTACGGTGTTGCCTTAGAAAATAACAGATATAAGTCTTTGACTCCGTGCGAGAGCGGCGGTGTCAGAGACTTATTCTGGTTTTGGGAAAAAGGTGAAAAAAACCTATTTTTAATGCAAAATAATGCCCTTAGGGTGAAAAAAGGTAAAATTCAAGATAATTTATTTAACTTAAAGCACGCAGGAAAATTTAAAATCGTCTTAATGCACAAAAATCACGCTTTTTTGTTGTTTGGAATTGTATGGTATTGAGGGTTGTAAAATATTGTGAAATACTGTATAATAGACTTAGGGGTAAAAAAAGGTGATAGGTTGTGATTTTTGCCACTTTTTGGTAATGAACGGCAACGGGATGTTACCGGAAGGATAGAAAGTGAGGCGAAGAATATGGGCGAGCCGTTGTGCGGTACTTTTAATCCGAGTATTGACGCAAAGGGAAGAATGAGCTTTCCGAACAAGCTACGCGATATTCTTGGCGCTGAATTTTATCTTTGTGTTGGCTACGACAAACCATATATCGCCGTTTACTCTGTGGAAGAGTTCAAAAAATACTGCGATAAACTCTACGAGATTGCAGGCGAGATCGGATCTGAGGCAAGAAGAATGCTTATTGCCGGGGCAGAGAGACAAGTTCCCGACAAGCAGGGCAGAATTTTTATTCCCCAGTTTCTCAGAGAATACGCCGGAATCACTAACGAGGTTACCGTAATAGGCAATCTGAACAGAGCTGAGATCTGGGACAGCGCGAAGTATGACGAAAATCGGAAGAGCGTTGATCCTGCCGCTATCAGAGCGGCACTGGCTAATCTCGTGCTTTAATCCCGAATCTCCGGGAAGAATATGCGGCGGTCGATGCCGCACTTATTCCGCGTAAGTGCGCGGATGCACAGAAGGAAGCGAGGCTTATAATGGATTTCAGACATATTCCTGTTCTCCTTGACCAATGTATCGAAGGACTGAACATCGACCCCGACGGCATCTACGTTGACTGTACTGCCGGCGGAGGCGGACATTCCTCTGCAATTGCTGCAAGACTAAGCGAAAATGGAAGACTGATCTCCCTCGACCGCGACCCTGATGCCGTTAAGGCGGCTTCGGAAAGGCTGGCGGAGTTCGGCAATGCTCAGGTGATCCATCGCAATTATTCTGAGCTGGACAGCGTTCTTTCAGAGCTTGGTATAAAATCGGTGGACGGCATTCTCATGGATCTGGGAGTATCGTCTTACCAGTTGGACGAAGAAAGCAGAGGTTTTTCCTATCATTCCGAGGACGCTCCTCTCGATATGAGAATGAGCAGAGTCGGTATGTCGGCGGCTGACCTTGTGAACAGCTATTCCGAGCAGGAGCTTGCTAAAATTATTTTTGAATACGGCGAGGAGAAATTCTCACGCCGCATTGCAGCTAATATTGCTGCGGCAAGAAAAACTGCTCCCATAGAAACCACGAAGCAGTTGGCGGATATTATAAGGGAAAGCGTTCCGCAGAAAGCACGGAGAGAAAAAAACCCCTGTAAAAAAACATTTCAGGCGATAAGAATAGCCGTAAACGGAGAGTTCGACCATCTTTCGATCGGACTGGACAAGGCATTTGAGAGTCTGAAACCAAATGGCAGACTTGCCGTTATCACCTTCCACTCTCTGGAGGACAGGATCGTCAAGCAGAGGTTCGCGGGCTGGTGTAAGGGCTGCATATGTCCGCCTGATTTTCCCCAGTGTGTATGCGGACGCAAGCCGCAGGGAAAGCTTGTGAACAAAAAGCCGATAGAGGCGGCTCAGGATGAACTTGAGCACAACAACAGAAGCAGAAGCGCCAAACTCAGAGTAATAGAAAGGAGTGCGGACAGCAATGGCTGAGAGGAACTTCGGGGCAGCTCACAGATATAAAAACTACAGAGTAGCTGATGAAAGAACATATCCCGAGAGTGAAACACAGCCGGAGCCGGAGGAAACACCGCAAATCAGCATGAAGAATACAGAAACAAAAAGCGGAGCTGTTCTTTCTATTGTTTTGGTATCTGTGCTTGCAGCTATTTTGCTTGGTATCGTTATCTACAGTCTCGACAAAAGAAGCACTATGTACAGCGAGGTCGCAGCTCTCAATAATGAGCTGACGCTGGTGCAGGCGGAGAATGTCAGGCTGCAGGCAGCGCTGGAGGGCGAGATCTCTGCAAAAAACGTTGAGGATTATGCCGAGAATGTGCTTGGTATGCAGAAGATAGATTCTTCGCAGATAAAGTACATCGAGATACAGACCGACGACGTGGTGAATATCCCGGAGCAGGACGAAGGAATTATAGATAAAATAGGAAATTTTTTTGAAGGCTGCGTGGAATATTTCAGAGGGTAATGTCAATATATATAAAGAGACAGCCCGTTAATAATGATGCTAACGGCAAAGAAATAAAACGCCGTAGTAACAGCCGGTACCGACAACAGCCGGCTTATAAAAATAGAACAAGGAGTCACGACGAGTGATCGGAATACAGAGACTCCTTCTCCGAGAGAAAAAAGGGAGAAGGAGATTCTCTGGACATCATAAACAAAAGATGTTCAAGGGCAGGGCAATAGCCCTGCCTTTATTGTAGCAGAATTAATCTTTGATATAAGAGCTGAAAAAATGCAGGCGATTCGAACGTCTGCTGTCTATAGAAAGGAAGAGAGTATGGCAAGCAATAACAATGTGCCTTCACGTTCCATGAAATTCAGGGTGAGAGTTACGATGACCTCAGTGTTTATCGTGCTTTTCGCCGTTGTAGTCGGAAATTTTTTCAGGATCTCCGTTCTGAATAACGAAAAGTATGAGGCTATGGCTAACGACCAGCACTTCGGTTCAATACCGATCTCCGCTCACCGCGGCTCGATCTACGACTCCAAGGGCACGGCTCTGGCGAAAAGCGCTACGGTCTATAAGGTCTTTCTCGATCCTAAGCACTTCCGGGAGGAGATGAACAGCCTCCAGACGAGGATAGAACAGAGAACCAAGGATATCGCATCGGGAGCATATGTCCCGAAGATAGAGGAAACCACCAACGAGGACGGCTCTGTGGCAGAGCAGAAGGTCGTTGATCAGTTGCCGGCATCGGCGGAGCTTTTCAAGCAGGAGGCTGTTGCGGTGCTTTCCGAAAAGTTGGGCATCGAGGCAACAGATGTGGAGGAGGCAATGGCTGCCGACAACCAGTACAGCGTCCTCCAGGAGCAGGTGGAGAAGCCTGTTGCGGACGAGGTGCTGGACTTCTTCAATCAGTACGGTCTCGTGAGCCTGAATGTTGAGGAGGACACCAAGCGCTACTATCCCCATAATGAGCTGGCGGCTTCCGTTATCGGCTTTACAGCTTCCGACGGCTATGGTCTGTACGGTCTGGAGGCTTCCTACGACGAGTATCTCTCCGGAACTGATGGCAGGACGATATCGGCAAAGGACTCTCACGGCAACGAGCTGCCGTACAGATATTCAAAAACATATCCGGCGAAAAACGGATGCGATATCTACCTGACTATTGATTCGCAGATACAGCATTATCTGGAAAAACGGCTGGAGGAAATGTCAACGGAGTTCCAGGTGCTCAACAGAAGCGTTGCCATTCTCATGAATGCAAAGACGGGCGCAATCTACGGCATGGCACAATATCCCAGCTATGATCTGAATAATCCCTATGATATTGCCGATCCTAAATATGCGGCTAAACTCACTCCAAATCTTCCGGAAGAGGAGTACAATAGAATACAGGGCGAGGCGCGTGAGACACAGTGGCGCAACAAGGCAATCACTGAAACATATGAGCCGGGTTCAGTTTTCAAGGTCATCACCAGCGCGTCGGCTATCGAGGAAAAAGCGATCAATGTGGATACGGACAGATTCTACTGTTCCGGATCTATCAAGATAGAGGGACATTTCCAGCCTGTTCACTGCCATAATACGGCAGGTCATGATTCCCAGACATTCCAGAAGGCGCTGACAAACTCCTGCAACCCTGCCTTTATTGAGGTCGGTCAGAAGCTGGGTATCGACAACTTCCTGTACTATTATGACGCTTTCGGTTTCCGTGAGCCTACGGGTATCGACCTTCTGGCTGAATCTCGCAGTAATCAGAAAACTGCCGAGGATATGACGAACGTCGATCTCTGTATGTCTTCTATCGGACAGACGGAGACAGTAACTCCCATGGAGATGATAAACGCCTATTGCGCTGTTATAAACGGAGGCTATCTGCTTCAACCGTACGTGGTTGAAAAGGTTGTGGATGAGGACGGAAATGTTGTGCTGAAAAATGACCGCACAGTCCGCAGACAGGTCATCTCGGAGGAGACCTCGGCAATTATGAGAAACGCCCTCTATAATGTTGCGGTGGACAGCAACATCGCCATAAAGGGATATTCTATAGGCGGAAAATCCGGTACTTCCCAGCGCTTTACGCTTATGGCGCAGCAGTATGAAATGGATGCCAACAAGGAAGAGGATTCGTCTATCCAGATGTACGGCTCATCCTACTGCTGTTTTACGCCTGCGGATGACCCGGAGATAATTCTGCTTGTTCTTGCAGATAATCCTGACCATAAAAATAACGGCGGCTATTATTACGGAAGCAAGATCGCCGTTCCTACAGCAAGAAACATTCTCTCGGATGTTCTGCCTTATCTGGGTATCAGCCCTGAGTATTCCGACGACGAGCTTGCTAATCTGGATATTAAAGTTCCGCTGCTTGAGGGCGACCTTGAGGCAGCCAAAAAGACTCTCACCGATATGGGCGCGAACTATGAGGTGGTAGGCGAGGGCACGACTGTTGTGGCGCAGTCTCCGGCTACAGGTACGTCAATCTCCAAGGATGGTACGGTTTACCTCTACACAGATCCCAGCCATACCGTGGACTATACGGAAGTCCCCGACCTGGGAGGTCTTTCGCCCAGCGTTGCAAATGAATCAATTACATATATGAGGCTGAATTATGTGACAACAGGAGCGTCTGTCACCAGAGAGGGCGCGACGGTAAATGCCCAGAATCCTCCTGCGGGAACAAAAGTCCCGGTGGGATCGACTGTTGAGCTGGAAATTATGGTTTACGAACAGGGAGATTAATATGAAGCTTAAAGATTTGCTTGAAAATAATGCCGTTACTTCTATCGGCGATACGGAGATAACCTCCGTTACCGACGACACCAGAAAGGTGAAGCCGGGAAGCCTCTTTGTCTGCGTAAAGGGCGGAAGCTTCGACGGTCACACCGCTGCGGCAGAGATGCTGGAAAAGGGCGCTGCCGCCGTTGTGTGCGAGCATGATCTTGGTCTTGGAAAAAGGCAGATAATAACGGAAAACAGCCGTAAGCTCTACGGAGAGCTTTGTGCGGCATGGTTCGGTCATCCGGAGCGGAAAATGACGCTGATCGGCGTCACCGGCACTAACGGAAAGACAACTATAACAAATGTGATAAAGCATATTCTCATGGCAAACGGTCACAAAACCGGACTTATCGGCACGATACGGAATGAGATCGGGGATGACGTACTTCCCACGGAGAATACAACGCCAATGGCATACGAGCTTATGTCCGTTTTCGACAAAATGGCGGCTGCCGGCTGCGAGTACGTGGTAATGGAGGTAAGCTCCTTTGCCCTGGTGCAGCACAGGATCGGTCCTGCAAGGTTCAGGGCGGCTCTGTTTACAAACCTGACACAGGATCACCTCGACTATCACAAGGATATGGAGGACTACTACCAGGCAAAGAAAATGCTCTTCGACGCCTGCGATACGGCGATCGTCAACGTGGACGACGAATACGGCAGACGGCTTTTCCGGGAGATCTCCTGCGATAAAAAATCGTTCGGGATCAATGAGACCGCTGACTTTTCAGCGGAGGTGCTGAGTCTGAGATCTACGGGAAGCAGCTTCGTCATAAACCACAGCGTCAGAATAAATTCTCCTGTTCCGGGAATGTTTAACGTATCGAATATTCTTGCGGCATTCACGGTTTGCAGCCTTATAGGGCTGCCGGAGAAGAATATCGTCAGCGCGGTGGAGGACTTCAAGGGCGTCCGGGGCAGATGCGAGGTCATACCGACCGGCAGAGATTTCACAGTGATATGCGACTATGCCCATACTCCAGACGCAGTGGAAAATATCCTGAAAAGCGTCAAGGAGTACACCGAGGGCAGATTGATCTGTCTTTTCGGCTGCGGAGGAAACAGGGACGGCGCAAAGCGTCCGAAAATGGCTGAGGCGGCGGCAAAATATGCGGACAGACTGATCGTGACCTCGGATAATCCGAGAAACGAGAAGCCGGAGGATATAATCTCCGATATTCTTGCAGGTCTGAAAAACACCGAAACGCCTTACGATGTTGTGACCGACAGAAGAGAAGCTATCTATTACGGCTTGAAAATTGCTGAAAAAGGTGATATAATAGTTCTTGCAGGCAAGGGACACGAGGATTATCAGGTACTTGCCGGTATGAAGCACATTCATTTCGACGAGAGAGAAGTGGTTGCGGACGGTCTGAAGCTTCTGGAAAGATAGGGCAACACCGCACAGGGATCGTGCGATCTGACGAAAATTTTTACGGCGCATCTGCACGACGATATTTGTGGGGTGCTGCCCAAGGAGTGTTATGGTTAAATGAATTTCTGGATAATAAATCTCGGTATCGTTCTTATTTCATTTGCGATTGCCGGACTTTCGGGAAAATGGCTCGTGCCTTTTCTCCATAAAATCAAATTCGGTCAGCCTATCAAGGTAAAAGACGGTCCGGAGTGGCACGCCAAGAAGCAGGGTACGCCTACTATGGGCGGATTTATGTTCATCATTTCCGCCGTTATCACATCTATCGGCGGATATTGGGTCTACAGAATACTTTTTAATCTTGACACTACGTCGGCAGCGACTCACAAGGACTTCTACAGGCTGCTGAGCGTCGTTATCTTCGCTCTGCTTTTCGGACTTATAGGCTTTATCGACGACTATATCAAGGTCGTCCGCAAGGATAACGACGGACTTTCCGCAATGCAGAAAATTCTTTTGCAGACGTTGTTTTCACTGGGATTTCTGTTTGCGCTCTACAAGTTCGGAGACGGCTCAACAAGCCTTGATTTCGGCTTCTGGGAGACGCCTCAGCTTGGTATATTCTACTACATTATACTTATCCCCGTCATCATCTATCTGACAAACGCCGTAAACCTTACCGACGGCGTGGACGGTCTCTGCGGCTCGGTTACGCTGGCAGCCATGCTGGTGTTCACGGTCTGCTGTTCATATCTCGGGGAAAGGTCGATTTCCTGCTTCACCATGGCTCTTGCCGGAGGATGTATCGGATTTCTCATCTGGAATCTGAATCCTGCCCGATGCTTCATGGGCGATACGGGTTCAATGTTCCTGGGGGCTGCGGTTACAGGCGTGGGTCTGGTGCTCCACAAGCACCTGCTGCTGATACTCGCGGCTATGGTCTATATCATCGAGGCGCTGTCGGTAGTTATACAGGTCAGCTACTTTAAGTATACAAAAAAGAAGTACGGCGAGGGCAGGCGTATTTTCAAGATGACTCCTATCCACCATCATTTTGAGATGAGCAAGTGGAGCGAGTACAAAATCGTCATCGTTTTCTCGCTGACGGGGCTTATCTTCGGAGTACTGGGAATTTGTACGCTGTTGATTTTTTAAGGCTGATCCTCAATTAGCTGATGGTAACGGAATGAAAGGAGACTGCAATGGCTTCTGCTGCTAAGGCAAAAAGCTCACGGAGCAAAACAGAAAATAAACAAGTCCGGAAAAGCGGCTTATGGTCCATTTTCGGCGGAAGAAGCAGTGATATGAGTCTGTCGCTGTTCGCCTATATCATGATACTTCTTGTTGTGGGACTCGTTATGATGTCATCCGCCAGCTATGCCTGGGCATACAGCGATTTTGGCGACGGTCTGTACTATGCTAAACACCAGGCTGTATTTGCGGTGATCGGATTCGCCGCAATGATATTTTTTATGAAATTCGACTACCATAACTTCAAGAAAACGGAAATACCCTTTTTCAGAAAATTCAATATGGCTGCCGTGCTTTATATTGTCGTAGCGCTGCTTCTTGTGGCGGTACTTATTGTCGGCAACACCGAGGGCGGCTCAATGGGTGCAAAACGATGGATCTCCATCGGACCGATCGACCTTCAGCCGTCCGAGGTAGCGAAGTTTGCCCTCATCATCTTCTTTGCCTACAGCATGGAACGCGACGGCAAGCGCATGAATATGTTTTCTGTCGGAATCGGTAAATATATAGCGTTTCTCGGTCTCTACGTGGGACTTATTGCTCTGGAAAAGCACATCTCGTGCATCATGCTTCTCGGCTCAGTTGCCGTTGCCATGATCCTGTGCGGCGGCGCTAACAAGAAGCAGTTCATTTTCCTGGGAATTGCCGCTATCGTTGTGGCGTATTTCTACATTGCCACTCAGGCGAAGGATCCGGACAGCTACGTAAGCACGCGTATCAAGTCCTGGAAAGACCCGTTTGCGGATGTTCTCAACGATACCTGGCAGACTACAAACTCTATCATCGCTATAGGTTCGGGCGGACTGTTCGGTCTGGGACTGGGAAATTCAAGGCAGAAATATCTTTATCTTCCGGAGACGAAGAACGACTTCGTTTTCCCTATCGTGTGCGAGGAGATAGGCTTCGTCGGCGCGCTGGCAATAATCATCGTATTTTTCCTGCTGGTCGTAGAGGGATATTCCATAGCCGTGCGCTGCAAGGACCGCTTCGGAATGCTGCTTGCGGTGGGCATTACGACTCAGATAGGTATACAAACCGTGCTTAATCTGGCGGTTGTCAGCAATCTGATACCAAATACGGGAATCAGTCTGCCGTTTTTCAGCTACGGCGGAACTGCGCTGATAATGCAACTGGCTGAAATGGGGATACTGCTGAATGTTTCCCAGCACAGACAGTATAAGCCGGACAAAAACGTAACTCCGGAAGCGGAAAATGAGCCTGAAAAAGAGTAAAGAAGGAGCATATATATGAGAGTTCTCATTTCATGCGGCGGAACGGGAGGACATATCAATCCCGGTCTTGCCATTGCAGATCTGATAAAGGAAAAATATCCCGACGCTGAGTTTCTGTTCGCAGGGACGCCGAAGGGCATGGAGGCTAAGCTTGTGCCCCAGGCAGGATATAAGATCGAGACCATAAAAGTTGCCGGATTTCAGCGGAAGCTCTCACTGGAAAATATCGGAAGAAATATAAAAGCTGTCGCCTATCTCACTACCTCCGGCAGGCGCGCCAAAGAGATCATCAAAGACTTTGAACCGGATATAGCTATCGGTACGGGCGGCTACGCGGCAGGCCCGGTTATCCGTAAGGCAGCGAAAATGGGCATCCCTACGGCGATCCATGAGCAGAACGCCTACCCCGGAGTGACAAACCGTCTCCTGTCGAAAGATGTTGACCACGTTATGCTGACAGTGAAAGAGGCTCTGAAATTCATGGATAAGGGCAGATTTGAGTACAGCGTCACGGGACTGCCGGTCCGGAGCAGTATCAATCACATGACCAAGGCGGAGGCACGGAAAAAGCTGGGATTCAACGGCGATTTCACCATTCTCTCCTTTGGCGGAAGTCTGGGAGCAGGATGTATCAACGACACGATGATCGACACCGTAAAGTGGCATACCGGCAAGAAACTGAAGATAAATCACATCCACGGCTACGGCGGAAACGGCAGGGACGTTTTCCCGGCTGCCATGAAAGAGGCTGGAATACCGCTGAAAAGCGACCGTCTCAGGATAACCGAGTACATAAATGACATGGATGTCTGCCTGGCGGCGGCTGATCTGGTGATCTGCCGTTCCGGAGCGTCCACTCTGGCGGAGCTGGAAGCTGCCGGCAAGGCATCGATCCTCATTCCCTCGCCGATCGTTGCCGGAAATCATCAGTACCATAATGCAATGGTGCTGGGAAGAGCAGGTGCGGCAGAGGTCATTGAGCAAAAGGATGTTACATCGGAGAAGATCATCTCCGAGATAGAAAAGCTCTACAATGATCCCGACAAGGTGGAAGTGATGTCGAAAAGTGCGGCGGAGCTTCACCTGAGTGATACGAACCAGCGCATTCTTGCGGTGGTGGAGAAGCTGTTGGATAAGTCCCGGAAGTAACCAAAAACCGATCACAGCATATTATAATGAGTAGATTCAAGGCAACGCTGCATCGTTAAGCGGCGCTGTCTCAAATGCTGTGAGGTGGTTTTATGCATAAGAATACCCAGAAATTTGTTATTACGGGAGGCAGACGGCTTTGCGGTGAAATTGCCTTGCAGGGCAGTAAAAACAGCGCGCTTCCCATAATGGCGGCGGCTTTTCTTGCACAGGGTGAGACCGTTCTGAAAGGCTGCCCGAAGCTGACGGACGTTTACTCTGCAATGAGGATCCTTACCTGCCTCGGATGCAGATGCCGCATGGAGGGCAGCAATGCAGTGATTGACAGCAGCAGCCCCGGCAGCTTTTCCATATCCGACGAGCTTATGGGGGAAATGCGCTCCTCCATTATGTTCATGGGAGCAATACTCGGCAGAATGGGCGAATGCGAGGTCAGTGCGCCCGGCGGCTGCGAACTGGGCCCGAGACCGATAGATATGCACCTGGCGGCGCTCCGGAAAATGGGTGCGGAGATCAATATACGCGGCGGCAGGATATATTGCCGATTGCCCTCGGGAAGAGCCAGAGGCACTAAAATATCCCTCTCCTTTCCGTCTGTCGGCGCGACAGAGAACATCATACTATGCGCAGTGCGTGCGGAGGGTGAAACAATCATAAATAACGCCGCGCGCGAGCCGGAGATCTGCGATCTGTGCAGTTTTCTGAGATGCTGCGGCGCAGACATAAAGGGAGACGGCGAAAGCAGGATCGTTATAAACGGCATAGAGAATCTACACGGATGTGAATATACGGTCATGCCGGACAGAATAGCAGGGGCTACTTATTTGTCAATAGCTGCGGCTGCCGGCGGCGAGCTTATACTTAAAAATGCCTGCGTGGCTGAAATGGAGCCGTTTCTGTCGGTTCTGGAGCAGACCGGCTGCTGCGTTTATTCCTCGGAAAACAGGATATATCTCCGCCGCGGAGGCCGTCTCCGGGCAATAAAAAACAGGATAAGGACAATGCCGCATCCGGGATTCCCTACAGACGCCCAGGCTGTCCTTATGGCTGCCCTCATAACGGCGGAGGGCACGAGCGTTTTTGAGGAGAATATTTTCGACTGCCGCTACAGACATACGGATGCACTTATAAAAATGGGCGCGGATATTGAGGTCATGGGCAAGGCTGCGGTGATACGCGGAGTTGACAGGCTACACGGAGCTGAAGCGGAAGCAACTGACCTGAGAGGCGGTGCGGCTGTTGCAGCGGCGGCTCTCAGCGCGGATGGCACAACGGTGCTGACGGGAATAGGCCATATCGACAGAGGCTATGAAAAATTTGAGGAGGCTGTTACGTCTCTCGGCGGTATCATACGGAGAGAGTAAGTGAGAAAATATGAATGACGTAGAAAAGACCAATATAGAGCGAAAAAACAGCGGCAAGCGTATGCGCAGGAGAAAACGGATGATGAGTCTGTATGTTTTTCTGGTCATGCTTCTTGTGCTGACAGTGGGCGTTACAGCCTGTTTCACTTTCCTGTTTAACGTTGACGAGATTGTGGTATCGGGAGAGTCGGACAGTTATACTTATATGGAGATAGTGGAGGCATCAGGGATCCGTGCCGGCGATAATCTTTTCCGGATGGATACGGGGAAGGCTGAGAAGGCTATCCTTGACAATCTGCTCAATGTGGAGACGGCAGAGGTCAACAGGGATTTCCCCTCCACCCTGCGTATCCACGTTACCAGGTGTATACCTGCATATAATATACAGCATGAAAACGGAGTTCTGCTGGTCAGCCGGAAAGGAAAAATACTTTCGGATAATAATTTCTACACCCAGACAGAGGAGCTGCCGATAATCTATGGCTTCGACCCGGCAGATCTGACCGCTGGAACTCAGATCGCGTCAAATAACCAGAACAAATACGACGCGTTCACACAGCTCATCAGCCGCTTTGACAGGGATGACAACAGCGATATAGCGTCAATCGACCTGACAAACGAGTACGATATCGTGGTGTACTACCGCAGCGGACTTGTTTTCAGAATGGGTAATTGGACTGACGTGGACTACAAGCTGGATCTGGCGCAGAATGTTATGAATGACGAGTCAGTCAAGGGAAAAAAGGGCGAATTGAGAATGGTCGGTTCTAATCAGTGCAGCTTCCGGAGCAGCGGAGAAAGCGAAACTGCTGTTACAACGTCTCCGCCTGTCACAGATATTCAGGGAGATCCGGTCACACCGGAGACGACGACGGCAGTGGTATTCTGAGTTGATTGGAAATTGATTAAAATGCGCAAAAACAGCCTGAAAATCAGTGGGTTTATTGGCTGAATTGTAGAAAATAATTAATAATAGATGTTTCTCTTGCATTAATAATTGAAATGTGATAAAATAATAGTTGTAATTATGACTTATTGTATTTGGATTTTAGGTTGTATGGGCACATAAAAAATAGGAGGAGTTTCAAAATGTCAGATTTTAACTACGAGGAAGCAATGGAACCCGATGTTAATATAAAGGTCATAGGTGTCGGCGGCGGCGGCGGAAACGCTGTAAACTGCATGGTCGACTCCGGTGTCGGCAATATTGAGTATATTGCGGTTAACACAGATGCAAAGGCACTTAACAAGTCAAAGGCAGAGACAAGAATACCGATCGGTGCAAAGCTCACAAAGGGCAGAGGCGCCGGAAACAAGCCTGAGATAGGACAGCGCAGCGCAGAGGAGAACAGAGACGAAATCGAGGCTCATCTCAAGGGCGCGGATATGATTTTTATTACAGCAGGAATGGGCGGCGGCACAGGTACGGGCGCGGCTCCTGTTGTGGCTAAAATCGCAAAGGAAATGGATATTCTCACAGTTGCTGTTGTTACAAAGCCCTTCCTTTTCGAGAGAGAGCAGAAGATGGCACAGGCAGAAAAAGGAATCGCTGAACTGAGAAAATATGTTGATTCCCTTATTGTCATTCCTAACGAGAAGCTTCTGGAGGGCAAGCAGGCTCTCACTATGAAGCAGTCTTTCTCGCTTTCTGATGATATTCTGAAAACAGGCGTTAAGAGCATCTCTGATCTGATCGTTGAAGAGGGGTACATAAACCTGGATTTTGCTGATGTTTCCACGATCATGAGGGGCGCAGGATACGCACATATGGCTATCGGACACGGTTCCGGCAAGGATAAGGCGAAGGAAGCTGCAAATGCCGTTATCTCCAGCCCTCTTCTTGAGACGTCTATCTCCGGTGCTAAGAGGCTTCTTATCAATATCGCTATGTCTGAGGATATTCTGTCCTCTGATGTTGACGCAGCTACAAAGATGATAACTGATACGGCTGCTGATAATGTTGAATTCATTTTCGGTACTGCATTCAAGGAGGATATGCAGGACGAGATGACAATTACCGTCATTGCAGCCGGTTTTGACGATCCTGACACTCCTGCTGCTGAAAATGCAGGCGCGGAGGCTCAGGAAGACGGCGTTATCAAGATAGATAATCCCCTTATTGAGGAGATTAACAACGCGGAGCAGCCTAAAAAGGCTGAGCCGGACTATGATCTGGACGACATCCTCAAGATCCTTGGCGGCTGATGCCGGATTCGCACTTAAAGTATAATAATTGACCAGAAGAGGCGGCTTTGTGTAGGTCGCCTCTTGCTTTCGTTAAAATCACTAAAATTCAACGCGAAAATTCTACATTTTTACAATTGAATACAAGTTAAAAATATGTTATAATTATTTTAAGAATTAATTCAAATTAGATATTTGAATGTCGTGACAGAAAAAGAATATACCTCCTTTGCAGTTTAGGCTCATTCTGCAGAGGGCTGTTTGTTCTTTTTCAGTGCCCTGCGGGGAGAAAATACTTCCGCGGTTTGCTGCGGAGATAGGAGTACATACATGGAACAGCCAAGCATTTTAAGGGAAACGAGAATGGGTCAGAAAGGCTTCGTCAAAGAAGACGTTCTGACTTATCTCGATGAACTAAATTCTAAAAATGAGGAGCTTGAAAGGAAGCTCAAAGAGGTCTCGGGCGAAAAGCCTGCCGATCCTCAGGAGATTATAAAGTTCAGAACACAGGTGGATAACCTCCAGGCAAAGCTTAATTCTTCTAATATGGCTCTGAGAGAGGCTATAAAGGAAAAGGAAGAGCTCCAGAAACAGCTTGACAGGATCAAGGCAGGCGGCGCTGCTCCTGCTGCCGGTTCAAATGTTGTTGAGAATCCCCAGACAAAGGCGGCTCTTGACGCTGCCAGAAGAGAAATCGATAACCTGAAAGCTCAGCTTAAGGCTGCAAATGAGAAGACTGCTGCACCCGCTCCTGCACAGGGAGCCGCCGGAAATCAGCAGGCTGCGATTGAGGCTGCCAGGAAGGAGATCGATAACCTGAGAAGTCAGCTTAAGGCTGCCGATCAAAAGGCTTCCGACGCTGCAAAAAAAGCCGCTGAGGCTGAAAAAAGAGCAGCCGATGCTGCAAAGAATGCACCTGCCGCTCCATCTGCATCCAGCGCGGAGCTTGAAAAGGCTAAGCAGGAGGTTACGAAGATCTCTGCCGACCTCAAGGCTCGGGAAGAGGCTCTTAAAGCTAAAACTGCCGAGCTGGAGGCTGCTAACAAGGCTTCTGCCGAAAAGGACAGCCGGATCGCTCAGTTGAAGAAAGACAACGCGTCTGCCGCTGATAAGGATAAGGAAATCGCCGAGTTGAATAAGGAAATCGCAACTCTCAAGGAGAATGCGACCAACCCTGCGGCTCTCATGGGCTCGCTCTTCACAGAGGCTCAGAAGACTGTTAATCAGCTTAAAGCTCAGGCTGAACAGGAGGCTGCGGCAACTACAAAGGATGCCGATGACAAGGCTAAGAAGGTCGTCGACGAGGCAAATGCTGTTGCCGAAAAGACTATAAATGACGCTAATGCTACTGCTGAAAAGACTATAAAAGAGGCTAATGAGGCTGCTGAGAAAACTATTAACGATGCCAATGCACAGGCTGAGACTGCCATTAATGACGCAAACAGCAAGGTTGCAAAGCTCAACGAAATTTCATCTACAGTACGTTCTATGCTTCTTACGGAGATAGAGGGCGTAAATGCAAAATTCAACGACCTTACGGCTTCTATGAATACCCTCGCAAACCAGGCTTCCGACAGAATGAAGGATGCGCAGGTCGTTATTGACCAGGCTCGCGACGCTGTTGGCTCAAAGGATGAGAACGTTATCAAGGCTGCCGAAGCTACCAAGGCTAAGTTCGAGGCTGCTTCCGCGCCAAGGGCTGCTGCTCCTGTTACGGAGTCTGTACCTTCAAGCAAAACTGTTGATTCAACGCCTAAAATGGCATCAAGCGATCCGTTCGCAAGTGTTTCCGGCGGAGCATACAGAGGCGGTTCTTCCTCTTCTGCTAAGCCTCAGAGCTCAAATTTCAACAGCTCGTCCCATTCACATACACCGGCTCAGGAGGCTTCTAAGCCCGCACCTAAAAAGCCGGTAAGCAATTTCAATTTTGATATGTCAGATCTTCTCAAGGCTGCCGAAGAAGAGGCAGCTAAGGAGCAGTAATATTTTAGCTATCCCACTTCCGACAGCCTGAGCTTTCGGGCTGTCGGTAAACTCTTTATAAAACCGGTTTGGTTGACCTGGAACGCGGCGGATGCCGCAGTAGGTCGGTGAATTTTGGGTGGTATCTTGCTTAAATTGGATCTCAATTTGAATGAATTCTGCGGTAAAACTGACGTAGAGCTTGCACTGTTGCCAAAATGCAATACCAAAATTGCAGCAGGGCAGCGGGAGACGTTCATATACGACGTTTCTCAAAGCTGATTTTTATTAGAGCGGAAATTTTTTCACCTCATAGCTACTGTATTGACGATTTACGTCGGGAGGAAACTCCGGTGAGCATTAATATCAATAAAGAGTTTTTTTCCGAGCAGGGCGGCATCGCCTGAAAGCCGGATATATCCGTAATATCTGCGGATAGTATTATTCGGTATGCAAGGAAATAAATCCGCATTTTCTGTCAGCAGCAAAAAATAACAGTGACAAGACGACCGTGTAGCTTAACATCAAAGCGCCGTGCGTTCTGATTTGCCGATTTATCTTTTTTTACAGGCATTTTTTCGCTTTATTCAGTTTACTGAGTAAAACAAGTCATGCATCCCTATCGTTTGTCTGTAATCTGGGTATATCTCAGTCCGGAACGTCCCGGAGATGTTGGTTGAAATCCAATCGGGGTCCAAATAAAATAAGTGAGGTAAAGGACAATGTACGAGGACAAGACTTTAGTCTGCAAGGAGTGCGGAAATGAATTCGTATTCACAGCAGGCGAGCAGGAGTTTTACGCTGAAAAAGGTCTTACGCATGAGCCCCAGAGATGTAAGACCTGCCGTGATGCGAGAAAGAACGGCGGCAGAAGCGAAAGGGTAGTGTACACAGGAGTATGTGCAACTTGCGGCGGAGAAGCAAAGGTTCCTTTCGAGCCCAGGGACGGAAGACCTGTTTATTGCAGCGACTGCTTCGCTCGTCTGAATCAGGATTGATCTGTCACCACAGCTCTCTCAGAGAGGCTGCTGATGATGCGTCATTCCTCTTGTTAGGGTGGCAACTTAAGGAGGTAAGAGGTAAGAAAATATGCTGGGGTCAACCCGGAAAACGGTTTTCGCGTAAGTTAGATCTGACCTCTTACTTTTTCTAAGTTATAGTAACAGCATCGGCTGCCCGGCGGTCTTGTTTCTATGAAACGGCGGAAAACAGGGAGATACTGCGATCCGCACCAAATGTGAAAGGATGTTCGTAAATGGAAATCACAAAAAATACGATTATCGGCGATATTCTTGATGCCGATTTTGAGGTTGCGCCCTATTTTCTCGAAATGGGTATGCACTGTCTGGGATGCCCTTCGTCAAGAGGCGAGTCGATCGAAGAGGCTTGCGCTGTTCACGGCAACGACCCCGACGAGCTTGTTAAGAAACTTAACGAGCATTTTGCAAATAAAGAATAGATCCTTGCTTTGATATTGCCTTGACTGCTTTGTGCGGCGGCGTGTCGGAAAACGGAGGGCAGGGCATCTCTGAAAATCCTTTTATGAAAGGGCTTTTGGAGATGCCCGTGTTTTTTGAAAGGTCGGGAAAATATGTTGGATAAAAGATTAAAACAGTGCGCCGAGCAGGTTCTGGGCTGGGGAACTGTCTGCGACGTTGGAACAGACCACGGGCTGCTGGCTGTGGAGCTTATAAAAACCGGTAAGTGCAAGAAAGTCATTGCTTCGGATATCAACCACGGTCCCATAGAGGCGGCACGGAAAAACGTCGAAAAGTACGGTCTTTCCGAGCAGATAGAGCTTGTGATGTCCGACGGTCTGCAAAAAATTGACCCGGAGCAGGTCTCGGACATTGTGATCGCCGGAATGGGCGGCGAGACCATAGTGAAGATTCTGGAGGAGTGTCCCTTTGATCTCTTTACGATGAATCTGGTTTTGCAGCCTATGACCAAGCAGGAGGTTGTCCGGGAGTGGCTCATCGAACATGATTTCAGCGTCTATGAAAAGGGCGTGGAGGACAGCGGAAAGCTGTATTCCGTCATGTCCGCCGACCAGTACCCCAGCGACAAAATGCTGACGGAGTTTCAGGCATTACGAGGTTTTTTCGATGACAACGACGAGGTAGGAGCTGAGCTGCGGCGCAGAAATTCAGCTAAAATGCGTGAGATCGGCGAAACGCTCAGAGAATCCGGGAAAATGACAGAGGCGGTCCACATGGAGGCTCTGAGCCGAAAAATGGCAGAGGGAAGCCAATTTTATCAAATAAGCGACGTCTACGATTATCTTAACGAGCGTTTTCCGTTTTCGCTCCAGGAAAAATGGGATAACTCCGGGATGCTGGTGGAATCAGAAAAAAAGGTTTGCCGGACTGTCCTGCTGACTCTTGACATAACCAACGAGGCGGTGGAGGAGGCTCGGCGAAAGGACGCAGAGCTGGTGATCTCACACCACCCGGTCATCTTTGACCCGCTTAATGTGGTCTCCGCTAAAAGTCCGGTTTATCGTCTTGCGGCAAATGGCATCTGCGCGATCTGCCTCCACACGAATCTGGATATTGCGGAGGGCGGAACAAACACCGTCATGCTTAAACGAATGAATGAAAAGCTGGATTTTTCTGGGGATATTCAGCCTCTGGAGGATACCGGACTCGGCTGTATCGCCACACTTGCTCAGCCGATAGTAAAAACGGAGCTTGCGGCTGTTCTGAAAGAGGTTTTTGGCTGCCAGTACGTAAAAATGAACAAGACCAGGACGAATTACATATCGAAAATCGCCATGTGTTCCGGCTCAGGAGGCTCGCTTTTTAAGACGGCTTTCGAGAAAGGGTGCGATGTTCTCATTACCGGAGACGTGAAGCATGACGTCTGGATAGACGCCAGCAATCTGGGATTCACGATCATGAACTGCGGTCATTTCCATACAGAAAACATTGTCCTCTGGGAACTGCGGCGTGTTCTGGAGGAGCGTTTTCCGCTGCTGGATATCGAAATTGCCGAGACATCAATTGACCCTTGTCTTTATGTGTGAGGTGTAATGTGAGCAAATTCTGTTGCCCCGTATGCGGTGAAAAGCTTGAAATTTCGGGAAAAAGCTATGTTTGCAGCAATGGACACTGCTTTGACCTTGCTAAAAGTGGTTACGTGAATCTGCTTCTGTCGAAGCAGCATGGCAAGACGACTCATGGCGATAACAAGCTGATGCTGCGCGGACGGCGTGATTTTCTGGAAAAGGGATATTACAAGCCCTTGTGTGATAAGATATGTGAGACTGTCGTAAAATTCGCTGAAAACGGAGCTGTTCTGCTGGATGCCGGCTGTGGAGAGGGCTATTATACCGCAAATGTCGCCGCAACTCTTGAAAGGCGCAACATTACGGCTGAGATGTACGGTATCGACATTTCAAAGGATGCGGCTGAGCTTGCGGCAAAGCGTAAAACCGGAGTGAAATTCGCGGCGGCAAGCGTTTTTCACATCCCGGTCATCTCCGGAAGCTGTGACATTCTGCTGACTATGTTTGCACCGTACTGCGGTGAGGAGTACCGCAGAGTGCTAAAAAAAGGCGGCATCATGATAATGGCGATCCCCTCCCGGGAGCACCTGTGGGAGCTGAAACAGGCAGTTTACGACACGCCGTACAAGAACGATGTCAAGCCATATGGACTGGATGGATTTGAGTTTCTGGGAAGCGAGAGGGTCACTGTCAGCATGAACATTAACTCCGGGGAGGATATTCGCAGCCTTTTCGCTATGACTCCGTACAGCTACAGGACAGGTCAGCGCGACCGCGAACGGCTTATGGCGCTTGAGACTCTCGAGACCACGGCGGATTTTGAGGTACTCACATACCGGGCAATTACAGATTAAAACAGTGATTTCCCAATTCTCAACAAAGGACTGATTTTATGGCTCTGGACGGAGCGTTTCTCTATGCAGTAAAAAACGAATTACAGCCGCTTATCGGCGGACGTGTGGAAAAGGTATTTCAGCCGTCGAGGGAGGAGATCGTAATTTCCATACGGACGCGGCAGGGCAGCAAAAAGCTTTATATTTCGGCAAATGCCGGCAGCGCGCGTATACACGTCACACAAAAACAGCCGGACAATCCGCAGACTCCGCCTATGTTCTGTATGCTGCTGAGGAAAAGGCTGGGCAGCGGAAAGCTGACGGACATTCGGCAGGACGGTCTGGAGAGGATCCTTTTTCTGGATTTTGAGTGCATCAATGAGCTGGGCGACCAGGTAACTGTGACCCTCGCCTGCGAAATTATGGGGCGGTGCTCGAATCTCATCATTATCTGCGGCGGAAGAATAGTTGACAGCATCAAGCGTGTGGATGAGGAAATGTCCCGGGAGCGGCTTGTTTTGCCGGGAATGGCCTATGAAATGCCGCCGAGAGATGACCGTCTGAACTTCCTGACAGCCGAGCCGGAGGAGATCGTGCAGCGGCTTCGTGAGACTGCCCCGGCGGAGCTTTCAAAGGCGCTGATACGGATTTTTGAGGGAATATCACCAATTCTGGCTCGTGAGTGGACTTTTTTCGCGGGACGTGGTCTCCACCTGGAGAGCCATACCCTTGACGGAGATTTTCTCGACAGATTGCTGTATATCGTCAAGAAAACACGCCGCCAGCTTACGGAGGGCGGATGTTGTTTTTCAGTAGCTTCTACGAAAGAGGGGTTGCTGAAGGATTTCTCGTTCATTAGGCTGGAGCAGTTCGGCTCGCTGATGCTGACGAAAGAATTTGGATCGGCATCGGAGCTGTTGGATCACTTCTACTTTGAGCGCGACCGCGGCGTGCGGACAAAACAGCGTGCCAACGACCTGTTCAAGCTGCTGGAGAATCTGACTGAGCGTACTTCCCGGCGTATTGCGGCACAGAAAACCGAGCTTGCTGCCTGTGCGGAAAAGGATGGATTCAAGCTCCGTGGAGACCTTTTGTCGGCAAATATTTACCGTATAAAAAAAGGCGATGCCTCTGCGGAGGTCGAGAATTTCTACGATGAGGCAAATCCAACTGTGAAAATAGAGCTGGACGTGCGGAAAACGCCGTCGCAGAATGCACAGTGGTATTACAATGAGTATAAAAAATGCGTTACAGCGGAGGAAAAGCTGGGAATACAGATAAAAAAAGGCGAAGAGGAGCTTTTGTATCTGGACAGCGTTTTTGACGCTCTTACCCGGGCGGATTCGGAGAATGACATCATCCAACTGCGCCTGGAACTGAGAGAGCAGGGATATATCAGGTCAAACGGCAGCAAGGTCAAGCTGCCTAAAGCCCTGCCGCCTATGGAGTACAAAACGGACGACGGCTACACCGTTCTCGTGGGAAGAAACAACTGCCAGAACGACCAACTGACTCTGAAATTTGCCGAAAAATCGGACATCTGGCTTCATACGCAGACTATGACCGGCTCTCATGTCATAATTGTCACTGACGGCGAAATGCCGCCGGACAGGACGATCGAGCAGGCGGCTGTAATTGCGGCGTATAACAGCAAGGGACGAAATTCCGACCTTGTGCCGGTGGACTACTGCCTTGCTAAATTTGTAAAGAAGCCGGCTGGAGCAAAGCCCGGCAAGGTGATTTTCACCAATTACAAAACCGCCTTTGTGAAACCGGACGAGGAGCTGGAGAAGCGACTTAAAATAAACTAAACGTATAACGGAGGTGCGCCTTGAACATTCGTGCGATCGGTTGGGGAAGCATATACGACCGTGACTACAGATATACTGCCGAAGCGGAAAACGGCGTTTACCTTCTGGTTCATGCAAGAAGCAGGATCCGTATTAAGGGAGCGGTTCTGCCGAAAGGGACGGCTATAGTCTATGACGGCAGCGAAAACATCGAATATTCGGCTGCTGACGAATATCTTGTCTGCGATTGGATCTCCTTTGACGGAGAGGGCGACGCGGAGTTCAGCGATTCTGCGGAGATCGTCTTTAATCAGCCGATCTTCAATGCTGACAGCGACTTTATCAGCCTTTTGGTGCAGAACCTGACGGCTGAGTTTTATTCCGTCGGAAGCCGCAGAATGAAGATGATCGACTTCATGATGAAAACGCTGATTATGAAGACCGCGGAGGTCGGAACATACGGTGAAACGGGAACGGCGGCTGAGCCGCATTATGGCGCGATGATAGAGCTGCGGGAGAAGATCTACCGGAATCCCCAGTTGAAATGGAATGTGGACACAATGGCGGCGGATGTGAATATGTCGCGTTCTTATTTTCAGCATCTTTATCGGGAGATCTTCGGTGTTTCCTGTATGACTGACGTTATAAGCGGAAAAATCGAGAAGGCAAAGGAAATACTCAGCGAAACGGGATGTACGGTGTCGCAGGTGGCAGCCATGTGCGGCTATGACAATGAGGAGCATTTTATGCGGCAGTTCAAGAAAATAGTCGGAGTTACGCCTACGGGGTACAGGAAAAAGAGTTTGTAAAAAAAGTTGCGCGACACTATTGACATACCGGAAATAATATAGTATAATAGTATCATACCTTATCAAGAGCGGTGGAGGCAACAGAGCCTGTGAAGCCCGGCAACCTGCCGTTGATTTGCGGCAACGGTGCTAATTTCTGCGGTATATTTCCGAAAGATGAGGATAATGAGCATACTAAAACTCAGAAATCGCTGCGTCTCGGATGAGGCGCATTTTCTTTTGGGCAGTTTTAAATGGAGGAACGTTAAATGAAAAAAGTTTTTTTCACATCAGAATCGGTGACTGAGGGTCATCCCGACAAGATCTGCGACCAGATCTCGGACGCTGTCCTTGACGCTATGCTGGAGCAGGACGAAAACTCACGTGTGGCGTGCGAAACAGTCGTTACGACAGGTATGGTCATGTGCATGGGCGAAATTACAACAAAGGCAAAGGTGGACATCCCGAAAATAGCCAGAAAGGTGATCGCCGACATTGGCTACGACCGTGCAAAATACGGCTTCGACGCCCATACCTGCGCTGTGCTGACGACTATTGACGAGCAGTCGCCGGATATTGCAATGGGTGTAAACGAGGCTTACGAATACCGCGAGGAAAAGGGCGACAGCGACGGTCTCTCCAACGGCGCAGGCGACCAGGGCATTATGTTCGGCTATGCCTGCAATGAGACTCCCGAGCTTATGCCGCTGCCTATTTCCCTTGCTCACAAGCTTGCGTTGAAGCTGACTGAGGTGCGCAAAGACGGCACTCTCCGCTATCTCCGTCCCGACGGCAAATCTCAGGTGACTGTTGAGTACTGCGACGGCAGGGCTGTACGTGTTGACGCGGTAGTCGTTTCCTCACAGCACTCCGCCGACGTTTCCCTGGAACAGCTCAGGCGCGATATCGAGGAGTACGTTATCCGCGCAGTCATTCCGGCGGAGCTTATGGACGAGAATACAAAGCTGTACATAAATCCCACGGGACGCTTTGTAGTAGGCGGTCCGCAGGGCGACAGCGGTCTTACGGGACGCAAGATAATTGTTGATACATATGGCGGATATTCCCGTCACGGCGGCGGTGCGTTCAGCGGAAAAGATCCCACGAAGGTTGACCGTTCGGCTGCTTATGCCGCAAGATATATTGCCAAGAATATCGTTGCTGCCGGACTTGCGGAAAAATGCGAGGTTCAGCTCTCCTACGCTATCGGAGTGGCAAAGCCTATTTCTGTTCTGGTGGACACTTTCGGCACAGGTAAGGCTGACGAAAACGCTCTTTCCGAGGCAGTTTCAAAGGTGTTTGACCTGCGTCCTTCTGCTATTATCAAGATGCTTGATCTGAAAAAGCCGCAGTATAGACAGTTGGCTGCCTATGGTCATATGGGACGTGAAGATCTGGGCGTTGCGTGGGAGAAAACCGACAGAATCGACGCACTCAGAGCTGCGCTGGAAATGTAATGAAAAGGGCGTTGGCAGTCCTTACGGCTGGTATGACCGCGGTCATGCTCTTCGGATGCTCCGGCGAGGCGTTTCCGGACGAGCTTTATGCTGAACCGCAGGAGAGCGGTTATTCGGCTGCGCAGTACGATGAGTCGGAAATTTCCGAGATCCTGGAAAACTTTCAGAGCGGCACGCAGCCCTTGGAATCTGAGCCTGAGCCGCCGAAAAATGTGGAGGTACAGGAGCGGAATCCGCAGAAAAGACCCAGTGAAGTGAATGTGGAAGAGGCGGCTGCCGATGAACTTCCCGAGCCTGACGCGGAAAAAGCCGGATGCTTTGATGTGCCGTATATTTCCCAGGAGGACTATCCTACAGGCTGCGAGCTGGTGAGCGCGTCCATGCTTCTTGCCTACCACGGCATTGAGATCGAACCGGGTGAGCTTATAGACGGCGGATATGTGGAAACGGCGGATTTTGTGCCGGATTCCGATGATCCGCACATCGTCTACGGCGGCGATCCGAATTACAGCTATATCGGCGACCCGCGGGACGAAAGCGGCTACGGCTGCTACGGCGGAGCTATTTCCGACGGTCTGGAGCTGCTGCTTGACGGCAAATGTTTTAATGTGGCAAATCTGACAGGGAAGAGCCTGGATTATATCTGCGAGTTTTACCTGGATCTGGGCGAGCCGGTCCTTGTGTGGATAAGTCTTAATATGGAACCGCTTGAATACATCGAGGGCGCTGAATGGAGGATCAGGGAAACGGGTGAGGAATTTCAGTGGCTGTCGAATGAGCATTGCGTTGTGCTTGTCGGCTGCGACGAGAATTATTATTACTTCAATGACCCGACCAACGGCAAGAATTATCCATTTGAAAAGGAACTGACGGAAAAGCGATTCGAGGAAATGGGCTGTCAGGCGGTAACTATCCGACCCTGGTATTGAGAACCTGTCCGCATAGAAATTCCGCACAAAGCCGTCAGGCGGTCTCTGTGCAGTATTGCTTATAGTGAGGTGTGGAATGAGATGATATTCCACACCTCTTTTTTTCTATGAGCGAAAATATCATAAAAATGATTGAAATGTTCATATCACATTCGTTGACATTGTAAATGAGATATGATATAATTAAAACAGATAAAAGCGGCATATACTGTTCAGAATTTAATATGCGGATAGGAGATTTTTTATGAAGATAAAAAAGCTTTTAAGCGGATTGACCTCTCTGGCGCTCTCATTAACGGCTTTTGCCGGATTGAGACCTTCAGCGCCGGAAAACCTGACTGCCAATGCGGCGCAGGCTAACTGGAAGTTCGACTTCGGCGGAAGCGGCGCGGCAAGCGGATATACCGGCGTTTCTGCCTCTGAAGGTTACAGTGCATCCAAGGGCTACGGCTTCGCTGAGACTGCCAATGTGGCTAACGTTGCAGCAGGCGGCTCCGGGGCTTATTCTGACGCTGTTCAGTTCAAGTCCACGGCAGCCTCGAATACTTTTAATGTAGACCTGCCAAACGGACTGTATCAGGTCAAGGTCGTAACCGGAAATGTCAGCAGAACCACCATAAAAATGGAGAATATGCTCCAGATGATAAATCTCACCGGAAACAATGCCGAGGAGACTATCCAGATCCCCGTTACAGACGGTCAGCTTAATATCCAGGCTGTAGAGGGACGTTCCGGCACGGCGTTTTCTATTTCTGCGGTGGAGATCGCCCAACTGAATACTACCGGCAAAATGAAGCCTACGATCTGGCTCTGCGGAGATTCCACCGTTGCCAACTACTATAATACTGCCGATACGGCACAGCATGGCTGGGGACAGTTCCTGAACAGATATGTTGACACATCTAAGTGGGAGGTGCGCAACATGGCTGCCTCCGGGACAGTATGCCAAGGGATTTGTGGACGGCGGACAATTTACGCCTATTGAATACTACGGCAAGGAGGGTGACATTTACGTCATCTCCATAGGCATAAACGATACAAATTATTCCAACTCTGCCGAGTATTACGACGTCGTGACCGACATGGTAAAGCGTGCCAAGGCTAAGGGCATGACAGTTGTCCTTGTTAAGCAGCAGGGCAGACGCAGCGATCTGGAGCGTTCCTCTCTCCTCGGCGGACGTTGGTTTGGCGGACAGCTTGACACTATCGGTAAAGAACAGAATGTAACGGTCATAGACCTGTTCAATCCGTGGCAGGACTTCGGACTTTCCGTCGGTGCGGAGGGCATGAAGGAGTACTATGCGATTCAGGCAAACGGTTCAAATGACGATCTCCACCAGAGCATGAAAGGCTCTCTAAAACTGGCGGAGCTTATGTCGCAGTTGTACGATTTCGACAGCGCAGGCATTACCGCTGCCGAAATGGACGTGAATGTGACCTACAGCTTCAAAAATGTCAACAGCGGTCTCTATATGGAGGTTGCGGACGGTTCGGCAACAAGCGGCGCGAATGTTCAGCAGTGGGGAATGGAAAGCCCTGCCGCTCATAATGTCTGGAAGCTCAAGGCGGCGGATGAGGGATATTACTACATCTGCTCGGCTCTTGATGAAAACCTCGTCCTTGACGTTGCCGGTGCAAAGGCGGCAAACGGTGCGAATATCGACATCTACAACTTCAACGGCAACGCAAATCAGCAGTTTATGTTCACAAAGAACAGCGACGGTTCGTATAAGATAAGAACTAAGATCTCCGACAACAAGTCGGCGGTGGAGGTTATCAACGCTCTGAGGGACGCCGGTGCAAACATTCAGCAGTGGGAAGTCAACGGTGCAAACTGTCAGGACTGGCTTGCCGAGACAGTGATCCTCCCCATTGACGGCAGACTTGTCAAGGGGCTGACAGTTCTCGACGCCGCCCACGCCGCCTCCTGGGGAATCCTGGACGGGGCGAGATCCGGCGTAAAGCTATTTGGCGACCGCGATTTCACCGCAGTTTCCCTCCCGGAATTGCTTGTGGGAACGGAGCAGATCATTACAGCCTGCGACTCCAAGAACACTCTCGGAGCAGATCTTGCTCAGTTTACGGCAGCTTCCGACGCTGTAGTATATGTGGCAATGGATTCGAGAGTCGAAACACTTCCCTCATGGCTGGGACGGTATAAGTCAACGGGTGAATCTTTTGCTACGTCAAACGATGTTACAATGAATATATACTCCAGAGAAGTAAAGGCTGGAGAAAAGGTCACGCTGGGCGACAACGGCACGAACGTAAACTGCGTCAACTACGCAGCATTTATCGGCAAGGCAGCTCCCGAAGCGACGCAGCCTCCGGTTACTCAGCCGCCTGCAACTGAGCCTCCGGCAACAACGCCTGCCGAGGAGCATAGAATTCTCCCGGGCGATGCCAACTGCGACGGCGTTGTTGATATTGCGGATGCTACACTGATACTCCAGTACATTGGCAATGGCGATAAATACAAGCTCACCGCTGTCGGCGAGATCAACGCAGACGTTACCGGAAACGGCGACGGCGTAACGGCTATGGACTCCCTCTTTATTCAGATGGTCGACGCCGGGATCGAGAAGCTGCCGGAATATGTTCCTCCGGTGACAACAGCACAGCCTACAACTGTAAAAACAACAGTCACTACAACAGACCCCAGATATTTTGCGGCTGACCAGACCTGGAACAACGGCGTTACCGAGACAGCAAATGCCGGCTACACCAGGGAGGACGGCTATGTCAATCTGGCAAACGAGCTGGACAGCAGCATAACATTCAGCGTAGATGTGGCTGTAGACGGCAACTACATGACTCATATCCGTTTCGCAAACGGTTCTGCAAACGACAGGAAAATGAAGGTCTATGTAAACGGAAATACCACGGATTACTGGATGCAGTCATTTACCGGCACAGGTGCGTGGACGGACTGGACGGAGTTTGGCATCGTGCTTCCGCTCAGATCCGGCAAGAACACGATCCAGTTTGTCTCCGCGACGGCTGAGGGCGGTCCGAATCTGGACTACATTACCCTTACGCTGACTGATGAACCCTATGCAGAGACTTATGATCCGGCTCAGGATCTCCCACCGGTGGGCAGCGATAAGCCTACTGTTTACATTGCCGGCGACTCAACTGTCCAGAGCTATCGTGCGTCCTATGCGCCTCAGCAGGGTTGGGGATATTATCTCCAGAATTACTTTGACGATAATGTAACGGTGGTGAACAACTCGATCGCCGGACGTTCCACAAAGAAATTTTACGATGAGGGCAGATGGCAGTCTATCGTTGACAATCTGAAAGAGGGCGACTTCGTAATGATACAGTTCGCCATTAACGATTCGGGCGCGTCAAACGCCGACAGATACGCTCCTACCTGCGGAAACGTTGATAATCCGACCTCCGGCTCATATGAGTGGTACATGACGGAATTTATCAACACTGCAAAGGCAAAGGGTGCAACTCCGATCCTGGTGACAACGGTTATCGGAATGAGGGCATACTCCGGCGGCAAGTTTGTAAACAGTTACAGCAACTACTGTGACGCCTGCAAGAAGCTGTCGGCGAAGTACAGCGTTCCCTGCATCGACCTGAATACTCTCATGGTCAACCATTACAATTCCGTAGGCTATGACGAGGCAAAGAGTTATCATCTTATGGGCGCTGTTGAGGGTTCGACGGATGGTACGCATTTCTGCGAAAAGGGCGCCGAGATAGTCGCAGGTCTTGTGGCAAATGCTGTCAAGGCTCAGAACATCGCAGGTCTTGGCGATCATGTAAAGTAATACTGAGGTAATATTGAAACGGCAATAGAGAAAATCACTGTATAAATTTCAGTATCAACATTCTGTAAAAATAGGATTCTTCCGGACGGAGAAACTCTAAGCTTGTAGAAAAAGTGTATTATTAATATCGGGATTCCAAAGGGACAATGTCCCTTTGGCAGAGTCCAGAGGCGGCGCCTCTGGCAGGGTTTGGGACAGAGTCCCATATCGACCGCAGGTCGATGATGCCTTCAGGCGCTCCGCAAAGGGTGAATTTCAAAACAGTCCGGTGGACTGTTTTGAAAGA
>JAGBGT010000004.1 GCA_017935865.1 Ruminococcus sp.
AAAAAACAGACTGCCGAAGCAGTCTGTGCAAAACCTAATATAATAAGGGAACGCCCTCTCTTGCAGGGCGCACTACGTTCCGTCCCCTTTGTCGCTTCGCGACATTTCCCCACCCCGTGGGGAATCACCTCTTTTCCAACAGTCCACTGAACTGTTGGAAAATTCACATTTTGCGGAGCGCCTAAAGGCTGCGTCGACCTGCGGTCGACATGGGACTCTGTCCCATACCCTGCCAGAGGCGCTGCCTCTGGACTCTGCAAAAGGGGCATTGCCCCTTTTGAAACCCGATGTTTCAGCTTTGCCGAGCAGAGATCAAATAAACAAGCCTTAGTCCTCCGTCAAAGTCCCTGTATAAGTGACGCCGTCAATTGTAATGCTCTGGATTTTCAGCGTCCTTACACCATAGACATCCTTTTTGGACAGCCCGAAATGCTTAAAGAAATCGCCCTCGGGGATTCCGTAATTGCTGCCCTTTGTCTCGTCGCCGAACCACTTTCCGGCT
Organism: Ruminococcus sp.; assembly: GCA_017935865.1. Taxonomy (GTDB): domain Bacteria; phylum Bacillota; class Clostridia; order Oscillospirales; family Ruminococcaceae; genus Ruminococcus. Next base: position 503 of record JAGBGT010000004.1, read on the forward strand.
CTGACGTCAACATGAGTAGCCGTGTAGGTGCTGTCAATATTGGCAATGCCCGTAAAGCCCAGTTCCTGAGCAGCACAGCAAACGATCCTGGAGCTGATGACCCTGCCCTTTCCGTCGTAGCAGACAATATCCGCAGCCGTACCTTTAGTATGCTGACCCGAACCGCTGCCGCCTACATTTTTGTCATGAGCCGGGCATCTGTAGCCGCTGTTGACAATGATCTTCGAGCAGCCGAGAGTCTCGCGAAGCTTCTCCAGCTTCTCGATAAGCGCCATATCCACCTTAGTGTCATGAGTACCGCCGCACTTGCACCTCATCTCAGAGGCGCTGAAATGCGCGGACAGCTTTTCAGTTGAATTTGATTTGCAGCTCTTTATCATATATTTTCCTCCAGTACATTTGCCACCGAGGCAGCGTTCTCCAAAGCAGCCAGACGTTCCTCAATGGTCGGTCTGAACGGCTCAAAAACGGGATCGGATATACGCGCGTCCCGGAGCATAAAATTGGAATAATTTCCGCCCTGATTGAAGTAAACGTCCATCGACTTGGCTTCCTCTGTCAGCTCGAACTCCACGCTGACTTCGGAAACATCATTTTTCGTGCGGACAGAGCGGATAACAGTACCGTCCGCATTTTTCCAACGCCATTCCTGTAAATTGTTTCCCACGGTATTGATCTTATAGCTCAGGATATATTTTCCCGGCTTTAACGTGCGCATCTTCGGATATTTAAAACCGGTTTTTGTCTCATTAAAGTCACTAAGTTGCATGAGATTTTTCGCCGTATATCCTAAAGTGCTTGTATTCATAGCAGCCTCGGACGCCGTAACAGAACCCCTGGCAGACGCAAGCTGCGCCGCCATATAGACCTCGTGCAGATTCATGAGATCACCTCTCCGTCCGCATACCAGGAGCCGTCGCCGCCGAGAACGGCGATCTTTCCCTCGGCAATTATCAGAGCCACCGAGCCCTGATGAAGTCTGCGGTTACTCAGCCCGTCAGACGTCGGAAGCTCGGAAGCGGCGTCAACATCAAGCTCTGCAATGATCTCGCTTCTGCCGTTAGATGTAAAGTTCAGGAATTTCTCATTTCTTATCGTTATCATTATTTTCCTCCTTAGTGATCGTAAATCTTTTTACAAGGCTGGACACCCACTGAGCCTCGGGGTTGATGACCCTGTAATTTTCCAATATGCTTATGATCTCCATTACCGTTATATAGCCGAAAACAGATACGGCTGTGATCGTCCCGGCAATAAAGGAAAGCTCCTCTGCACCGTAATATTTCCCCAGCGCATTGATGCCGGTGTCCAGTCCGCAGACTGTTGTCATGACGATTATTTCCGCCAGCTTATTCAGTCCGCCCCTGCGCATCTTCGAGCTGTTCACGTTGCCGGTGCAGTATGCCTTGATAATTCCGGTAAGGAAATCCGCCAAAGCCGCGCCGACAACGATCATCAGCATTATCAGGTACTTCATTTTTTCACCTCTTTTCCTGAGAGGCTGTTTTGCCTCTGGAACTCCTCCCATAAGAGGGTGAAAAAAGCCGGTTTTTCAATGGAAAACCGTTGATTATCGGGAAAAGTTTACAGAAAGTTAACATTTAGACCGTAGTATCCCGGGATTCCAAAGGGACGGAGTCCCTTTGGAAACCCGGTGTTGTCGGCTTACGCCAACTTGGGACTCTGCCCCAAACCCTGTATTAATTGTTTTTCGCCGCAAAACACTTGACAAAACCGGGAAAGTATGATATAATGACATTCAATACCTGCCGAAAAGGCAGCCCTGGAGGATTATTATGAACGAAGATATTATCAAGCTTACAGACGACGACGGCAACGAGTGCTCCTTTGAGCTTCTGGATTTCGTGGGCTACCAGGAGGAGACATATGCGGTTCTTCTCCCTGCCGACGACGAAGATGCCGAAGAAGTCGTAATTCTGCGCATTGAGCAGGATAACGACGACCCGGATAACGAAACCCTCTGCTCTGTCGAGGACGACGCAGTTTTAGAGGCAGTATTCAAGATCTTCATGGAGAGAGTGGAAGAGGAAGAGGCAGACGAGGAAGAATAATAACTTGTTCTGATTCTTTTCTCAGGATTTTATTGTGAGGTGAATTTCCAAATGGACAGTACCCCGGACGGGAGTATGTTTCACGTAAAATATATTGACACAAGGCATGGTCTGCGCTTTCTGAGATGTTAGCACAGGGTATGCCTTTTGGTGGTTGCGGAAGAAAATGATATTTTACGGAGGAAAATTATGATCTGGCAATTATTGCTGCAAATAATTCTTATTGCACTTAACGCTGTTTTCGCCTGCGCTGAAATAGCCGTAATTTCGGTCAGCCAAACGCGGCTGGAAAAACTGGCAGATGAGGGCAACAAAAAGGCAAAACGCCTGCAAAAGCTGACAAGCGAACCGTCTCGCTTTCTGGCGACGATACAGGTGGCTATCACGCTTTCGGGCTTTATCGGGGCTGCATTTGCAGCCGACAGCTTTGCGGACGACCTGGTAAAGCTTGTGCTGAAAACAGGCATCGGCATCTCGGCGGAGACTATGCGCCCCATTGCCGTAGTTCTCGTCACGCTGCTTCTCTCTTACATAACCCTTGTGTTCGGCGAGCTTGTTCCCAAGCGCGCAGCGATGAAAAATCCCGAAAAACTGGCTCTGAATATGGCGAGGGGAATCGGCGCAGTGCAGACGCTTTTCAAGCCCCTGGTGTTTATTCTGAACATCTCAACAAACGGCATTCTCCGCCTCATGGGCATCGACCCGGAGGGTGAGGACGAAACAGTCTCCGAGGAGGAGATCATCATGATGTCCGACGCCGGCGCGGAAAAGGGCGTCATCGACGAGACAGAAAGCCGCATGATAAAAAACGTTTTCGCTTTCGACGACATGACAGCAGAGCAGATATGTACCCATAGAACCGACGTTTCCATGCTGTGGAGCGAGGACGACGTGAAGACCTGGGAGGAAACTATCCACCGCACACGTCATTCCCGTTACCCGGTCTGCGGCGAAAGTGTTGACAATGTTATCGGTATTCTCAATGCCAAGGATTATTTCCGGCTTAGGGACAAGAGCCGCGAGAACATCATGAAGAACGCAGTCCATGAGCCGTATTTCGTTCATGAAACCATGAAAGCCGATATGCTTTTTGCCCAGATGAAGAAAAAGGGCGGCAGCAGATTTGCCGTTGTGGTCGACGAATACGGCGGTATGTCCGGCGTTATTACGGTTACCGACCTGGTCGAGGAGCTTGTAGGCGACTTTGACGACGACGAATCAGGGCAGCCTGAAAAGGTCATGAAGAAAATCGCCGACAATATCTGGAACGTCCCGGGAATCACTCCGCTGGACGATGTATGCGAGGAACTGGAGATCAGTCTGCCGTCAGAGAAGTACGACACATTCGGCGGATATATCATTGACGAGCTGGGAGAGATACCCAAGGACGGAACGAAAACCTCAATTGAGGCTGACGGACTGCATATTGAGATACTGGAGATCCGTCATCACCGGGTGGAACTTTGCCGGGTGACAAGAATCGAGGCTGAGACTGAGGAAAGCAATGAGGGCGACGAAAAATAATCGTCCGACAACACCGGGCAGGGTTTGGGACAGAGTCCCATATCGACCGCAGGTCGATGCAGCCTTCAGGCGCTCCGCAAAGGGTGAATTTTCCAACAGTCCGGTGGACTGTTGGAAAAGAGGGAACGCCCTGCAAGAGAGGGCGTTCACTTATAAACTCCCGGTTTAAATTTCTCCCGGCGGTGAAATAATTTCAATTCCAAAAAAGGGCTTTCCAGCGAAATCCGCCGGAAAGCCCTAATACATTATCCTATTAATTATTCCTTTTGCTCTTCTTTTTTATTAATTTCTGCGATCCCCAATCCAGCGATCAACCAGAAAATCGGCGAAAATGCGGTGCTGCTGCATCCTATCAGGAAAAGCAGTCCCGACATTACCGTCATCAGCAGCATAGCGAGGGTCAACTGGTTCCTACTCTTCCGGAAATTCCTGAATCCCATAACAACCGCCGACAGCAGGATCAGCACGAAAGCCGCCGCCGAGGGTATTCCCCGGGTCGCCGCTGCGTTCAGGTACTCATTGTAAACGCGGTCAAAAGTGCCCTTGTTGATTATGGCGATGTCCTCCACCGTAGGGTTGGCGTATACGCCGTCTCCCGTGGTATAGATCTGCGGATAGATAAGCTGATCCGGACCTGTACCGAGAAGTTTGCTGCTGCTGATTATATCCTTGGTTTTCCGGTTCAGCGTATAATAGACCTCCTCGGTGTCGTCAATGTCGATCAGCTTGCCGTCGTATGTGCCGCTGCTGTTGATTCTCATATAAGAATCGGCAAACCAGAGAATACGGCCGTCATAGAGCCGATACTGCGAAATATTACCGACTGCGCCTGCATTGACCAGCAAAATTCCGGAGACAAACGGGACAATAACAGCTATTACTGATACCAGGAGCTTTTTCGGCTTCTTTGCGGCGAAAATAAACACAATTGCCGCGATAACAGCAAGCGCCGTTCCGCAGATTCCCAGAAGAGAATAAGTAAATACATTAACGAATGAGAATACCGCCGCGGAAACAATGCACAGTATTTTCTCCGGTTTTCCGGTAAAAATCGCAAATCCTAAAAGCGCCGCGCCAATTGAGATCCCCAGCACCATTGCCAGGAACATGGGCGACTGCGAAAGTCCGGACGCCGCATTTGCGCTGAGATCGCTGCCGATCAGTGCAAAGTCGCTGAGCTTTCCGGTGAAGATCTGGATGAGACCGAAAACGCAGTTCAGCAGACCGTTGCCCAGGATGCCGAAAATCAGCGTTTTCAGCGCCCTTTCACGCCTTACGCAGGCGGCGGCGATGAAAAAGCAGCCGTAGAAGGTTATAGTCAGCATACCCTCTCCCCTGCCGCTGAATCCGTAGATGCCTACCGCCGGGTCTTCCGACGCCATCGCCGAAATGAATCCCCAGACGAGCATAAATCCCATAGCGCAGACGGGCACAAGCAGCTTTTTGCCGACGTATTTCTTGATAAGACCGATAATGGCGATAACCATGCACAACGTCCCTGCCACAGCCGTGCCGATAGCGGAAACGGAATACGCCCTATTTCCCATAACTATGGGAATTATAGTCGCGGCGGATGTGCTGAAACAAGCGGTAAGAATACCTGCCGAGGCAAGCCTGGAATAGCTGTCCTCCGTCATATTTAAGATGAAATTGGATTTTTCCGATGTATTGAAAAGCTGCTTTGCCATTGCCTTTGTCCTTCCGGAGATTTATTTTTTTGAAATTGTGACCGTACAGCTCTCGCCGTCGTAGGAATCCACGGTTATGGTGATTCCCGGGTCGATAGTCTGCTGACCGCTGTCGTCGTACCAGTTGAATCCGGTGATGCTGCTGTCAATAACGTCGCCGGAATGATAGAGATTATCCGCGTCAACGTCGTCAATGATACGCAGAAAACGTCTGCCCTTGTCCTGGTCGGTAAATTCAGAGCCGCTGCCGTACTTATAGCTCACCCACCAGCCGTTGTCATACAGAGTTGTCTCAGCATGGTAGACGCGGACGCCCTCTCCTGCTGTGACCCACCATGCAGGCTGGGAGTTGTTGCCCGTGGGAGTAGTGTATTCGAGGATGAAATACTCGGAGTGATAACCGTTCAGTCCGTCAATTCCGTTTGCAGGAATGAGAACGCAGTTGCTGTTTCCGCCCTGGGCGTTATTCAGGGTGTATGTGGCAGACTGCTGCGAGCCGTCAAAAATCTGAATCTGCTTATCGGTATACCATCCCAACTGGAGCTTGGAAACCGCGCCGAAATCGGTGGTCGCGTCCGTATCCATAAGCTCGATTCCTGCCGTGCCGTGCATACCCTCGTTGTCATCACCGGTATAGAGGTAGTAGTCCGGCAGACCCATGCAGTGCCCCATTTCATGGAGATACGAGCTGTTGAAATTACTATAGTTTGCGGCGGATTCGATCTGCGCATTTCCGGTGATGAGATGTCCGACCTTTTTGCCGTCCACCGTATAATCATCCCGACCGAGCGGACCTGCGCAGGGCCACCAATGGTCAGAACCGGCAGCCGTAGGCACGGTAAGCAGCGTCGCGTCGATATAGCCGTCGCCGTCGCCGTCATACTGGGAAAAGTCCACAGAATCCTTGAACGCCTCGTAGCACTCCTGGGTTATAAGGAACTTGTTTTCGTTGTAGTACGACTGATTATTTTTCGTAGTATAGCGGAAAACGTTGCCTTTAAGGCTCATCGCGCCCTTGGAGGAACGCTTGTAGAACGCGCTCATGCTGTCGAAAGGATAGTTTGCGTCCGAGGTGTCCTCCTCGCCGAAAGCGATCTCGTAGATCTCATCCTCCGACGGCGCATAGCTGTACTGGCAGTCCGGGAAGTCTATGTAGAAGATGACCAGGTTTGCGTCGTCCTGGGACGGCAGATATGCTTCAACCTCCTTGATAGGCGGATCAATAAATCTGCCCTCGTCCTCAAACTCCACAGACGTGGTAGTCGTAATCGGCGCCGGATCTGTCGCCGTAACAACAGTAGTCACCGGCGGCTCCGTGGTGACGGGCGGCACATCCTCACCAAGTATCGGGTCGAGGGGACGCGCTCCGGTGAGGTATTGGCGCAGGATAACAAGGTCGAAAGCGGTGATGCTGCCGTCGCCGTCCATATCGGCGTTGTAGTTTCCGTCCTCGTTGATCGGTGTTCCGCCCATCAGGTGGTTTGCCAGCGTGACGAGATCTGCAACGCCGACCTCCATATCGTGGTTGATGTCGCCCATGTAGCCTAAAATCGGGCGTTCAGCCATAGCGGTGACTGCTCCGGCGGACGTGAAAGCAGCCAGAGCCGCGGCAAGTGAAATTGCCTTGAGGGTGAATCGCTTGTGCTTCATAAAAAACTCCTTTCAGGCAACATCGCACAATGCTGTTGCCTTAAATATAATATATTATCACATCATATATTGCCTACGTATACGATGCAATTTAAAGCTTTAATAATACAAAATCGCACAAAACAGCCGTATTGGATTTGTGCGATTTGTAGTAATGATTCTTATTTTGCGTAGTCGCTTACCCGGCTTTCGCGGATAAGGTTGACCTTGATCTGTCCGGGATAATCCATCTCCGTCTCGATCTGCTGCGCGATCTGTCTTGCCACCAGAACCATCTTCTCGTCGTTGATGATTTCCGGAATGACCATGATCCTGACCTCGCGTCCTGCCTGAACTGCAAAGCACTTCTCAACGCCCTCATAGGAGCTGCAAATTTCCTCCAGCTTCTGGAGACGCTTGATATAGCTTTCGTAGTTCTCGCTTCTTGCGGCGGGACGTGCAGCAGAAATGGCGTCAGCCGCCTGAACGATGCAGGCGATGACCGTTTTCGGCTCAACGTCGTTATGGTGCGCCTCAACCGCATGGATAACGACAGGGCTTTCGTTGTACTTCTTGCACACATCCACGCCGATCTGAACGTGAGAGCCTTCAATTTCAGATGTCAGCGCCTTTCCGATGTCATGGAGAAGTCCGGCGCGTCTTGCAATATTGGCATCCACGCCAAGCTCCGAAGCCAGAACTCCGCAAAGCTTAGCCACCTCGATGGAGTGATCCAGGACGTTCTGCCTGTAGCTGGTACGGAATTTCAGCCGTCCCAGAAGCTTTATAAGCTCGTGATTGATGCCGTGGACATTTGTCTCGATAACGGCACGCTCACCCTCCTGCTTGATGCGGTACTCGACCTCGCGGCGAGCCTTATCAACCATTTCCTCAATGCGCGTGGGGTGGATCCGTCCGTCAGCAATAAGCTTTTCGAGGGCGATCCTTGCCACCTCGCGGCGGATCTGGTCGAAGCATGAAAGAGTGATAGCCTCCGGCGTGTCGTCGATGATGAGATCAACGCCGGTAAGTGTTTCGAGGGTACGGATATTACGTCCCTCACGGCCGATAATACGACCCTTCATTTCGTCATTGGGCAAGGGAACGACCGAGACTGCCGCCTCTGAAACCTGATCCGCAGCCACCTTGGCGATGGCAAGGCTTATCTGGCTTCTCGCCTTTTCGTTGCACTCGTCCTTGAGCTGCTGCTCATAAGCTGCTATCTTGACAGCCTTTTCGTGAACGAGATCGTCCTCCAGCTTGGAAAGGATATACTCCTTAGCCTGCTCACGTGTAAACTCGGAAATTCTCTCCAGAACGTCCATTTCGGACTTTTTGATCTGCTCAGCCTCTTTAAGCTTCTCCTCGGCGGATTTTATCTTCCGGCTGAGTACCTCTTCTTTCTTCTCAAGGTTATCGGTTTTCTTATCGAGATTCTCCTCTTTCTGCTGCATACGTCTTTCCTGACGCGACAACTCTGCTCTGCGGTCTTTTATCTCCTTATCGGCATCAGTGCGAAGCTTATGTATTTCGTCCTTCGCCTCAATGAGAACGCTCTTCTTTTTTGTCTCGGCGTCCTTTTCGGCATCGGCGATAAGTCTCTCCGCCTGCTTTTCCGCAGAACCGACTAATGCCTCCGCCTCACGCTTACGCTGCTCAACGCCGGCAGAAACGCCTTTTTTGTAGGCGAAGATACAGCCAAAAAACAGACCGACAAACAATACTGCGTTGAAAATAATAGAAAGAACCATGACAGTGCATTACCTCCTTTTTGCAATTTAAGTTTGTATCATATAACTTATATTGCACAGACGATAAATGCTGCATTATTTTATTCATTTGTAATATATATTGACAAAGGGCATATACTCCGAAGCCCTTTGAAACGTTGGACACAACGTCCTCTATTTTGTTATATATCTTATCAGCCTGCACCGGAGCGTACGCGCACCGACCGAAATGATTTAAAACAAGCTGCATTCATGCCTGAAAGCAATATTTCCGCAAAATACAACATATTCATTATACACTGTTTTTCATCTATTGTCAATAGATTTTCAACCAAAGATCAGATTTGAAAGAAATTTAATTGTGTTAACTTTGTGAAAGCAGCACCGAACAAAGATCGTGCGGTGCTGCCATGGTTCAAAATACGGCAAAAAATCATTGGATAATTGTGTAAAATAACGGTAACAGGCACTTTTTTTGCAAAAAAGGTTGAATTTTCACATGCATTGTGTTATAATTAAAAATAGGCTGTTTTTGCCGCTATAACGGCTCTGCTGTATGCCGAAAATACAGCTCCGCCCTATCCGCGGCGGATTGGAGAAATTTATGTTTAATCCTGATTTTCTGCTCACTATTTCAACTACAACTCCGGAGATCGAAAACGCAAATCTTTTTCCTTTTCCTTTCGGACTGCACCTGATGTTCTGCGCCATGGCGCTGATTTTCTTCGCCTGGAGATTTTCCGAACAAAAGAAGCCATTTCAGATAATCTTCGCCATTGCGATACCGCTTTCGCTTACGATCTGGCTCAGCAAAAGCAAGCCCTGGTTCTATATCATTGGTCTTGTGGAGCTGTTACTTATCCTCGCCGCACTGGTTACCTGTTTCATTTTCAGGGATAAAACCCCGGAAGAAGACGACGCAGAAACTCCCGACGACGAGGACGGCGACGCGGCTGACGGCGACTCTTCGCCCGAAAATGAAGAAAATTCCGAATCCGAGGACGGCGCGGAGAATAAATGAAGATCGTAATTCTTGACTGGAGCACCATGTGCCGGGAAAGCGACCTCTCCGCCGATATTTTCCGGCAGTTCGGGGACGTCGTATGCTATCCCCTCACCTCCCCCGGAGACACTGCGGAGCGTATCGGCGATGCCGAGGTCGTTCTCTGCAACAAGGTGAAGATCACCCGGGAGATCATGGATCTATGCCCGAAGCTGAGGTTTATCGGGCTTTTCGCTACCGGATTCAACAACGTGGACGTGAAATATGCCGCCGGAAAGGGCATCACTGTGTGCAACGCCGGGCAGTATTCCACAAATGCCGTCGCACAGCAGGTTTTCGCCTATATTCTGGACTTTGCCAGCCGCATCAGGGACTACGGCAACGCGGTGAAAAACGGCGAATGGGAGACATCTCCCTGCTTTTCGTACTTTCCTCTGCCCACAGTCGAGCTGGAGGGTAAGACGCTGTCCGTGGTGGGCTTTGGCTCTATAGGTCGGCGTGTGGCAGAGCTGGGCAGCGCTTTCGGCATGAATGTCGTTGTAAGCAACAGAACCAAGCCGGCAAACTGTCCCTATGAAGTCACAGACCTGGAGACAGCCGTGAAAAGAGCCGATTTTCTCACATTCCACTGCCCTCTCACAGAGCAGACTCAGGGAATGGTCAACGGCGAGCTTCTGAAACTGATGAAGCCCTCTGCCGTGCTCATCAACACCTCCCGGGGAGCGGTCGTCAACGAGGCTGACCTCTGCGGCGCACTGAACGGCGGACTGATCGCCGGGGCGTATCTGGACGTGCTGGAGACTGAGCCAATGTCCCCGGAAACTCCTATGAGATCGGCAAAAAACTGCGTTATAACACCTCACACCGCCTGGGCGCCCTTCGAGACGAGAGTCCGGCTGCTCAATATCGTGCGTGACAACATAGCGGCGTGGCTTTCCGGCTCGCCGAAAAATAAAGTAAATTAACAGAAAGATGATGAAAATGAGAGCTATCTCCGAAAAAAAGCGAATCGTGATAAAACTGGGCACGTCGACTCTTGCTCACAGCACCGGCAAACTGAATATCCGGCGGATGACTAACCTGGTCCGGGTGATCTCCGATCTGCACAATTCCGGAAAGGAGATCATCATGGTCTCCTCGGGAGCGGTGGGACTTGGCACAGGCAAACTGGGACTCTCGCGGAGGCCCGGCGAGACCAAGATGAAACAGGCTGCCGCAGCCGTGGGACAGTGCGAGCTGATGCACGTTTACGACGATATGTTCGAGAAATACAGCGTTACCGTCGGACAAATTCTCCTGACGAAAACGATCATAAACAATCCCAGCCACTGCGATAACTTCAAGAACACCGTAGAGGCGCTGGTGAGCATGGGCGTCATCCCTATCGTCAACGAAAACGACACCATCGCCATTGACGAGCTGGAGCTGGAAATCGGCGAGAACGACTCCCTTTCCGCCCTCGTGGCAAGCCTTTCGGGCGCAGATCTGCTGATCGTCATGTCGGACATCGACTGCCTGTACAGTGACGACCCACGGATAAATCCCGACGCAGAGCCTATTTACGTGGTTGAAAAGATCACCCCGGAAATCGAGAGCGCAGCAGGAGGCGCAGGCTCATCCCTGGGCACAGGCGGAATGTCTACCAAGATAAACGCCGCAAAAATCGCCGCAGAAGCCGGTATCGACATGGTCATCATGAACGGAAAAAATCCGGAGCTGCTCTACGATCTGTTTGAAAACAAGGAAATAGGAACAATTTTTTTAGCGAAATAGAGGTACAGAATTATGGATTATGTTTTGGAGCTGGGCAAAAAAGCCAAGACTGCCGAGGCTGTTATCTCGACAGCCTCTACAAGGGTCAAAAACGCGGCGCTTGCGGCTATCTCAAAGGCTTTGATTGAGAATACGGCGCTGATTATCGCCGAAAATGCCAAGGATATTCAGGCTGCCAGGGAAAACGGCATGACGGAAGCCAAGCAGGATCGCCTGAAGCTGGACGAGAATAGAATCGCCGGTATGGCAAAGGGCGTGGATGAGCTTATCGCCCTCAACGACCCGGTCGGTCAGGTCATGGACGGCTTTGTCCGCCCAAACGGACTGCGCATCACCAAAAACCGCGTGCCGCTGGGCGTTATCGGCATTATTTTTGAGTCGCGACCCAACGTTACGGTGGACGCCGCCGCCCTTTGCCTGAAAGCAGGCAACGCAGTTATCCTCAAGGGCGGAAAAGAGGCTATAAACTCCAATATCTGCCTGGGCGGAATTATGCGCCGCGCCCTGGAGAGCCAGGGTCTCCCGGGGGATATTGTCCAGGTGGTTGAAAAAACCTCCCGTGAGACGACCAACGAGCTGATGAGGCTCAACGGCTACGTTGACGTGCTCATCCCCCGGGGAAGCGCAAATCTGATACAGGCTGTCGTGCAGAACGCTACAGTTCCGGTCATCGAGACCGGCGCAGGAAATTGCCATGTCTACGTGGACTCCTCTGCCGACCTGGAAATGGCTGTCAACATAACCGACAATGCCAAAACGCAGCGTCCCTCGGTCTGCAACGCCATTGAGAGCCTGCTCGTCCACAAGGACACGGCGGCGGATTTTCTCCCTATGATTGCGGAACGGTTCAAGGCTCACGACGTGAAGATGTACGGCTGCGACAGGACCCGAGAGATCCTTGGCGATTCCGTGGAAAAGGCAACTGAGACTGAATATGCGACGGAGTTTAACGATTATATCATAGCCGTCAAGGTGGTCGACTCCATCGACGAGGCGATCGCTCATATCAGAAAGTACAGCACGCGCCATTCCGAGTGCATCGTTACCAGGTCGCTGGAGGCTGCAAATAAGTTCAAGACAAGCGTCGATGCTGCGGCGGTTTACGTCAACGCCTCAACGCGCTTTACCGACGGCGGCGAGTTCGGATTCGGCGCAGAGATCGGTATATCCACGCAAAAGCTGCACGCGAGAGGCCCTATGGGACTCACAGAGCTGACAACAGTAAAATATCTGATCGACGGAGACGGTCAGATAAGATAAATTAATTTTTTTATTTTATTTAAGGAGTGCAATATGGCTATCAGAAAAGATCTTGACGATATGCTGAATAACCTAAAGGGCGGCAAAACTTCTAATCTGCCGAAAAAACCTGCCCCGACAAATACAGCTACATCAAAAAACATAGCTGAGAATAATATCGACAGTATGTCCGTGGACGAGCTTCTTACCTCGCTTATGTCGCCGAACAAGCAATCTCCTCTGGAGGCTGCAAAGGCAGAGGAGGCGCGGCAGAGAGCTGAGGAAGAGCGTCTGGCTGCGGAGAAAGCTGCTGCGGAAAAGGCTGAACAGGAGCGTATCGCTGCTGAGAAAGCTGCCGCGGAAAAGGCTGAACGGGAGCGTATCGCCGCCGAAAAAGCTGCCGCGGAAAAGGCTGAACGGGAGCGTATCGCCGCCGAAAAAGCTGCCGCGGAAAAGGCTGAACAGGAGCGTATCGCTGCTGAGAAAGCTGCCGCGGAAAAGGCTGAACGGGAGCGTATCGCCGCCGAAAAAGCTGCCATGAAAAAGGCTGAGCAGGAGCGTATCGCTGCCGAAGAAGCTGCCGCGGAAAAAGCTGAACGGGAGCGTATCGCTGCCGAAGAAGCTGCCGCAGAAAAGGCTGAGCAGGAGCGTGTCGCTGCGGAAGAAGCTGCCGCAGAATCCGCTTACGATGACGATTTTCCTTATGAGTCTGAGGAAGACGAGCTGGAACCGGAGAATGAAAACGACCCGTCTGAAAATCTCATTGAGATAATTCGCGAGAACGCGAAAAAAGCCGAGGAGGAGCTTGAAAGCTCCTCCCTGGAAGCTGAGGATGAGCCGGAAAATTCCGATGAAACCTCCGACGAGGAGGACGAAAGCAGTCCGGAAGAAACTTCCGGGAAGCAGGAGCATAAGAAGATCACAAAAGCTCTGGAAAATATCCTCAACGAGGATCCGGACGAGATAATCAATCAGCGCAGGGAAAATGTGGAAGAGGACGGCGAAAAGCCGTCAAAGGGCGGATATAAAAAGGCGTTTTACGCTGTTTTCGGCGTGATCTTCGCTGTTCTCGCCTGCATCGGTCTGGTCGCCGTCATTGCGAAAATCATCGGGATGTTCGGCAGCTACACCTCCGGGGACACGCGGAAGGACGCTCTCGAGCAGGCGATCTATCCGGCGGTAATTATGGATATCGAATCTTTCAACGACCCCACGGAGCTGCCTCCGGAGCAGATTCTTACGGCAGCGATCTGGTCCATGATAATGACCGACGGTGTGACTGACGGTTACGAAAAAACCTTTGATATGGTGATGATCCCGTCCATTGACGTGGAATCCTACGCCGTGAAGCTTTTCGGCGAGAATCTGCCTGAGCTGACCCACTCCACCATTGGCCCTGCCGAGGCGCGTTTCTACTACAACGAGGAGACCAAGACCTACAACGTTCCTGTTGCGCCCGTGACTTTCACCTACACCCCGGAAATCCGCGAGGCGACCAAGAGCGGCAGCGACTACACCGTTGTGGTTGATTACATCGACGAGCTGCCGTCATGGCTTCCCAAGACCTCATCGAAGTCCGTGCAGTTCACGCTGACGGAAACTGATGACGGATATCTGCTGCGGTCTATGAAGATCCTGACGACAAATACTAACGCCGTTTAATTCCAAAGGCGCTGCAATGGCGGCGCCGAAATTTTTTTCAAAAAAGGGTTGACAAAATCATTTTTTTGTGATATAATATTAGAGCAGTCAGGTGGTGACTGCAATGCGAGTGTGCTGGAATAGGCAGACAGGCACGTTTGAGGGGCGTGTGTCTCACGACGTATGGGTTCAAGTCCCATTACTCGCACCAAAAGTGCCCGACAGTAATGTCGGGCACTTTCTTTTTTCACCACTCCGTCACGGCTGACACAGCCTCCCATTTCAAGGGAGGCTTTTTTCGCGGCATCATCATAAAAAGCGCACCCGGTCACCCGAGTGCGCTCATTTTTATTCGATCAGTTCAGCATTAGCTGATCTTATCAGAAGTTGTGGGGAAATCAGCCTGTGTGAACAGTTTAGCATCGTACATCTGTACAGCCAGAGAGTCCATAGCTGTGATACCGCCGCCGTTATCTACAACGTCAGCATTCTTAGCGCCCTGAGCGGACAGCTTATACTTATCTCCGTTACCGATAGTCTGGAGAATGAGTGTTGCGTCAGCGATGTCAACAAGACCATCAACATTTGCGTCGCCCCAGAGAGTAACTTCAGGCTCTACTTCCTCATCGTTGAGGGGCTTAACCTCAGGATAGAGAAGCGCCATTGTACCTGTTGTCATGAGAGCGTCGCCCATGTGCCAGAATCTGTGGAGCTTGAATGTGTAGTCCTTAACGTCAACTACGCCGTCGCCGTTGTTGTCCTCGCCCTTGCCTTCCCAGTAAGCCTTAGCATCCTGGTACATAGGATCGTCAGCGTAGGACTCACGGATAGAGCTGAATGTTGCGCCGGGCTCGAGCTTAGAACCGTCAGGCATTGTTCCCTTGTAGTAATCAGGAATATAAACTTCCTGCTCGAATACTCTGTAGAGAAAACCGTTGTGGTCGTCGTAAGCAATACCGATCTCGTCACGAGCTGTATTCCACTGCTTGCTCATGAGCTTATTAGCAAGGTAGAGACCCTTTGCAGCAAGGTCAGTGTTGTCTGCCTTGGATGCAGCAGAAGCGTCTACGCCATTTGCAGCAGCGTAGTAGATAAGTGTGTTACAAAGTGAAGAAACGCATCCGATATCGCCCTGACCATAACCGGTGATCGTGCAGGTCAGACCGTCGTTAGCGGAAGGATCGTACTTGGAGGAAGCATCCCAGTTAGTACCAGGCTGACCGCTCCAATCGAGGTTTGAAGGAATAGCGTATGCCATAACTGTGCCGTCTTCAGCAACATAGTCGAACTTGGTATTTGTAATGAACCAGTCAATCCATCTGGACAGAAGAGCCTCCAGAGCCTCTTCAAGGCTCATGCCGCCGTATGTCTGATTAGATGCATCGCCGTTCTTCTTAACGTAGTAGTAAAGCTCTGCAAGACGCTGAGTTGACCATACCTGGTTACCGATCCAGTGGTTGGAGCCAGGGTCTGCGTATACAGGGTGCTCAACGTAAGTCATCTTATAGAATGTAGCCTCGTCAGCGCCATACTTCTCATACTTACCGTTCTTAGAGTTTGTACATCCGCCTGCGAAAGGACCATCCTTGGACTGGAGCCAGAGATACATCTCAACCTGTCTCTTCAGTGACTCTTCGTAGTCCTCAACAGCGTTGTTGCCCTTCATGCAACCGCTGAGAACGCTGTCATAAGCGAGAGCGTAAGCTGCGAGAGGATTCTGGTAGAACTGGTGAGAATGTGAGCATCCGATCTGCCAAGCCCAGCTGTATGCACCGTAGGAAACGTCCATAGCGCCGCCCCAAGACGTATACCAGGACATCAGATAGTGCTGACCGCCGTTACCGGAAGCAGAAGGAGCTGTAGGATTCTGACAGCCGATCTCCTTATAGTACTTATCAAACATATCGTTACGGCACTGGTCGCCCATCTTAGCAGCCTTGTATGACAGCTCGCCGCAGTCTACTCCCCACTGGCTTGCAAAGTAAATAGCCTGGATAGCACGATCCTCTGCGTCAGGAGCGTTTGTGAAAGCGTACTGTACCGGAACTGAATCCTTACCGTTGAAAATAGCCTTGATACCGTTACCGTTATCCTTGTCGTTGGAAGCCATACCAAACTCCAGATCCTCAATACAAGGCTGAGGAACTGTCTCGAAGCAAGACTCCTCCTCGCCTCTCTGGAATGTGTTGATAAACTGGAAGCTTCCTGTCTCCGTGCCAGGATCGCCGCCGCCGAAGCCGTACCAGTCGTTAACGTCTGCCAGCCAGTGCATAAGGTAGTAGCCCTCGCCCTCGCTGTTGTAAGCAGACTTCATATCATTATAAATCGGGTTGATAGCCTCGCCGCCGAACTGCGGAACAGGATACTTCGAAGGATCGTTCTCCTCGGCAGCCGGGTCAGCCTTCAGTCTGTCCTGCTGGAAGATCGTCTCATACTTAGCGGACTTTGTACCCTTTGTCTTGTTTGCACCAGGGATCATAGCCTCCAGAGTGCCCCAGCCCTTTTCAAGCTCGTTGCTGCTAACGGGATCAATGAGACCCTGTTTAGCAAGAACGTCGTGCATAGCTGTGATCCATGCCATGTATGACATAGCCTCAGATGTTGTCTCGTGACCGTAGTCAGGAGCCTCAACGCAGAGCGTCTCAACGCTGTGGTAAGGAATACCGTAGGAATTTCCGCCGTTATTCTGCTTGCTCATGTAGCCGTTAGCCTCACCGTTAACGATAACGTCGTCGTAAAGCGACTCGAACATAGCAGCATAAGACTCATTAGCGCCATTCTCTGTTGCATACTGGTTTGCACCGGAAGCAAAAGCAGGAACGATAGCTGTAGCAGACATAGTTGCAGCGAGAACTGCTGAAGCCAGTGCTTTATTCTTCTTGCTGATCATTGTTTTTTTACCCCTCTCAATAGATTTTATTTTGGTTTAAAACATTTTATCTGCTCCGTCGGAGCAGAATCGTATACGAAAAAGCCCGTACACTGCGTAAGAATGTTGATCTCACACAATTCTCAAACTATTTTCATAATTTATTATAGCCCATATCTTTTCCAATGTCAACAGCTACAGAAATTTTGCCTGCCGACGCGTCATTTTTTTGGTGCAATGCACAATAAAGCCAACCATTTTTGTACATTTTGTCCAGCCGCCATTTTTCTGCACAGTCCTATTTGTTAATGGTTTATTAACAAATATAATATTTTATCACCGTAATCAAAATTCATCCGCCGTTCAGGCTTTTTTCACACAGATTACACATGAACAGGTTAATATTTGTAAAGATTTTTCACATATTTTGTACAACAAAAAGTGGAAACAAATCCTTGAATTAACGATTTATTCATCTTTTATTCATTTCGTGTACATATTTATATGCGATAATACTTTAGTATACTATATCAGCTTCTGCATTTTGTGCATTACCGCCCTATTTTATACATTTATATATTTATTATACTTACGAAAGGAGAAGCTCATGATCACTATTGAAAATCTGACTAAGTATTACGGCAAAAACCGAGCCGTAAACAACATAAGCTTTACAATAAACGATAATGAGATCCTCGGCTTCCTGGGACCAAACGGCGCAGGAAAGTCAACGACTATGAACATGATCGCCGGATTCCTGCCCATGTCCGCCGGCAAGGTCACCATCTGCGGCAGCGACGTTTCAAAAGAGCCGGTAAAAGCAAAGAAAAACCTCGGCTATCTGCCGGAGATCCCCCCCGTCTACCCGGATATGCGCGTCCGCGAGTACCTTTCTTTCTGCGCCGGACTAAAACGCATTCCCATGGCGAAAAAAAGCAGCGAGATCAGCCGCGTTATGAAGCTTCTGAAAATTGAGGACGTACAGCACAAGCTCATCAAGAACCTGTCAAAGGGCTACAAGCAGCGCGTCGGATTCGCTCAGGCTCTGCTGGGAGATCCGAAATTTCTTATCCTTGACGAGCCTACGGTAGGTCTTGACCCGAATCAGGTGGCAGAAGTCCGCGAGCTGATAAAAGATCTGAAAAAAGATCACTCCATCATTTTCAGCTCCCACATTCTCTCCGAGGTCAGCGCGGTCTGCGACAGAGTCGTCATCATCAACAAGGGCGATATAAAGGCGGTCGACACTATCGAAAACCTCGAAAGATCAAGCGGCAGCGACATAGTCCTCCACGTGAAGATAAAGGGCAGCAAGACAAAGGCTGCCAATATTATCGAGCTGACCCAGGGCGTTAAGGAGATCACCAAGATCGACGCCGAGGGCAACGATTTCTTCAGCTTTACCGCCCTGATAAACGGCGGCGAGGACGAAACAAAGACAAGCATAATGACTCAGCTACTCAACAGCGGCATCCAGATATCCGAGATCTACACGGACAAGCCCGATCTGGAATCCGTTTTCGTGAATATCATCAACAGCCGATCCTCTAAATCGGGAATGGAAGAGCTTCTGGACGAAATAAGCGCGGAAGCCGCTGAAAAAAAGGAGGAAGATTAATGTTTTCTATTTATAAAAAGGAAGTGCAGTCTTTCTTCTACACACCTTTCGCCTATATTCTGACGGCGCTGTTCATGTTCCTTTTCACATTCGTTATCGACGGTGCGCTGGGAGATCTTAATAAGCCGGACTTCCAGTTCACGTTCCCGGAGGTGTTCTACCGGATCATCCTCTACTTCATCTTCCTGACACCCATTCTCACCATGCGCACCTTTGCCGACGAGCGCAAGAACGGTACGGAAGTCCTGCTGATGACGTCGCCTGTAAACGTGGTGCAGATCATCATTGGCAAATATCTCGCCAATCTCACCGTGTTCCTCTTCATGATCGCGGCATCCACTTTCTACCCCATTTTCACCGCCGCACACGGCGAGGTCGTTATGGGACAGCTCCTCTGCGCATACGTGGGATTCTTCTTCTGGGGCGCAATGTACATCGCCCTGGGACAGCTCGTTTCCGCATTTGTGGAAAATTCCATTATCGCAGCCGTTATCGGAGAGCTTATCATGTTCATCGTGCTCTTCATCGACGACTTCTCCATGACTGACTTTATCGCTCAGTACCCCACGCTTCAGGGATTCCTGTACGCCTTTGCGGCTCAGCCCAGATTCGCGTACTTCTCACAGGGCTTTATCCGCCTTTCCGATATCGTATTCTTCCTCTCGGCTGTCCTGGTGGCTCTTGCGTGGAATTACATCGTTATCGAAAAAAGACGCTGGAAGAGAGGTTGATCGAAAATGAAAAAGAAATTGAATCTTTCCGGCGCTTTCGCCATTGTTCTGGCGCTTCTCATCCTTGCGGTATTTGTGCCGATCAATATGATCTTCAATTACTCCGACAAGGTCTATGACCTGACGCCCTCGAAAAAATATTCCCTCGACCCGAAAACCGAGGAGATCCTGGACGCTACGGCAGATAAGCAGATCGAGGTCTACTTCCTCAACACCCTGTTCAATCTGAAAAACGAGCCGAACGCCCTGCCGCTGTACCACACGTTCATGGAACTGGACAAGCGGGACAACATCACCCTAACCTGCTTCGACCCCAACGAAAACGCCGAGCTGGCGCAGTCGCTGAATCCCTCGGGCGTGCTGGAAGTCAGCATGAACGATATTTTCGTCAAGTGCGGCGACGTTATCCGCCAGATCTCCGGAAATCTCTGGCAGACCGACAGCGCCGGGATCGAGGTCTACGCCGGTGAAAATCTCATTGCAGGCGCGATACACGTTGTCGCCTCCGGAAATCTTCCCACAATCTATTTCCTTTCCGGCTATAGCGACAAGACTCTGGACGAGGACTACTCCTCCTACGCCAACAGCGTAAGAGCCGACAACTACGCCGTTAAGGAGCTTGACCTGTCTACGGTGGATTCTGTCCCAAAGGAGACGGTTATCGTCTGCCTGACAGCCCCGACCCGGGATATTTCCGTGTCCGACCGCGAAAAGCTGAGTCAGTATATCGACAACGGCGGCGCGGTGCAGATGTTCCTGCCGCCCTGCGAGACAAGCGGACGTTTCGAGAATATCGAGTATCTGCTGGCAAAATTCGAGATCGGCATGGACTACAACATCCTCAATGAGACAAACACCAACTGGATGCTGAACAACAACGACAACGAACAGGACGGAAAATATTTCAGAGTTTCCTATCCCTCCGCCAGCGAGGACTACTCTGAAGACCTGACAACGGCTATCAACGACCTTGTCATGAATGGCGTGTATGTCTCCGGCACGGCTAATACGAGAAGCTTCTACCCTCTGACCGACAGCAGCGAAATGATGGAAAAGGCGTCTGTCATGGAGAATCTCCCCACGGATATGAACAGCGGCGAATATACCGTAGAGAGCATTCCTATGGGCGGCGACGAGTCCACAAAAGAGCTGGCAAGACAGAAATCCTATGAGCCGCTCATCATGGGCTACTACTCGTACAACAAGCAGACCGGAGCAAAGCTCTTTGTTCTCGGCTCTGATGAAGCTATCGACAATATCTCGATACCGGCAGTCATAACTCCGGATATGCTGCCTCCCCTCTTCGGAACAAGGCGGCTTTCACAGTTCTCGAATACCTGGCTCTACAACAGCGACGTTGATATGGGCATCCAGAACAAATTCAACTCCTACGATACAATGCACTTTGAGAGCGGCAAGGAGGCGTCCTCCGCCATCAGAATATTCATCTTCGTCCCTGCCGTATTCGCCGTTATCGGCGTCGCGGTATGGCTGAAAAGGAGATATGCTTAATGAAAAAAGCTGTCATTGCCATTGCCGCACTTGCGGCGGCTGCCGGCATATCTGTGGGAACGCTTATTGCGTTCAAGAATAAAAGCGAAAAAGCGGCTACAGAGGAGTCGGCGTCGCTGGCGGACAATGTGCTTTTCCAGTTGAACTCCGACGATATTCAGAAGCTGGATATCGAAAGTGCCGGCGTCAGCTACACCATCGAGCAGATCGACGGAAGCTGGGAGATGACCTCCACCTCCGCTGACATTTTCGACCTGAACCAGGTGACTCTCCAGGGCGTATGCGGATATATGTCCTCCATGACGGCTGACACCAGCTACGGCGATGCCGCAGAGGAAAACAAGGCGAAATACGGTCTGGATGACCCGTATATCATCACCGCCTATGACTCCAACGGAGCGCACACCCTTTATGTCGGCGATCAGAGTCCCACAGGCGATTATTACTACGTCTGCACCGGGGAAAAGAACAGCATTTACGCTGTCTCCACCGCTGACGTCCAGCCGGTGCTCACCGACCGTATGCTGCTGAAAAACGACGAATTTACGGACTATAATTCCGGCGACATCGTAGGGCTGACTCTGAAAAGAGACGGTGAGACCATTTACGATCTGACCTATGACGACGATGCCGGCGAGTGGAAGATGCCGGAGGAGTACAGTATCCTGGATCTGGATCAGTCTGTTCCCTCAAATGCGGTGCTTATGCTGGCGCGTCTATCTGCCGAGTTTATGGTGGAGGACACCCCCGACGATATAGAGCTGTACGGATTCGACAAGCCGTATGCGGAATTTACCCTGACGATGAGAGACGGCAATCAGGAAGTCGTTCTGATAAGCGACTATGCCGGAATGTCCAGCGACTACATCTACACCTATCTCGAAAGATACAAGCAGGTAGAGGCGTATTACCGCGCCGATCTGAGCTTTGTGACCTATGATCTTTTCGACCTGGTGACAAAAACAGTGGGAACGGCGAATATCCTTACGGTGTCGGAAGTTGAGGTCTCCGGGGACATTATAAATGACAAGTTCGTGTTCGACCAGGACAATAAAAAAGTGACCTGCCGTGGAGCGGAGCTTGACCTTGCGAATGCGGAGATCTACAGTTTCTTTGAGACGTTCTACAATTCGTTTTCATATTTTAATATAGACGCCATTGATATCGAGGCTCAGCCGGAGCTGAAAGACCCGGTTCTCACCGCAAAGTATACTCTGAACAACGGCAGAAAAAAGCAGATCGACCTGGTTGACGCTGGAAATGATATGTGCTATGTCTTTGTTGAGGGCGAGTACACGGGGACTCTCATGAGCAAGGAGTTACTCAGCGGAACGACAGGCGTGTCTGCGAACTATGCTTCTTTCTGTACTATTGCAGGAATTGAGCAGAATACGTAATTTCCTGGGAGATAAACTTCGGGATTCCAAAGGGACGGAGTCCCTTTGGCGAGGTTTGGGGCAGCGCCCCAAGTCGACCGCAGGTCGACAAACACCGGGTTTCCAAAGGGGCACTGCCCCTTTGGCAGAGTCCAGAGGCAGCGCCTCTGGCAGGGTTTGGGACGGAGTCCCAAATCGACCGCAGGTCGATGCAGCCTTTAGGCGCCCTGCAAGGGGTGAATCCGGAAACAGTCCAGTGGACTGTTT
>JAGBGT010000040.1 GCA_017935865.1 Ruminococcus sp.
AAAGGGACATTGTCCCTTTGGAAACCCGGTTTTGTCGGCTTCGCCGACTTGGGACTCCGTCCCTTTGGAAACCCGGCGTTTATCGCATTTTTTGTTCTCCACCGCCTTGACTTTTCTCAAAAAAAAGTGTATAATGAATTTGTATGTACAACAGTCCTCTTATACCTGCTGCATCTGCGGCAAGTAAATTCGATCAGAACACTTTCACGTTCGGAACAGGAGTCGCCATGAGTATTTTCAACCTCTCTAAAAATCCTCCGGAAATGAGTCATGACTGGAACGTTTTTCAACAGTTTATGGGCAATATCGGCGCCTTTACCTACATCGCAAGGGAAAAAGCCGCCTACCTGGACGATGCCGCCTGCCGTATGCTCTCATGCTCCGGCACAAGACTCAACGAGTTTGAGTTTTTTAACCTGCTGGAAAAAATCTCCAAAATGCCCGTGGAGGGTCAGAAGCATATCTACCGCTTCACCAACAACAACGTCACCAAATACATAAAAATGAATATATACGAGAGCAGCGACGAGTGGCTGGGATTCGTCCAGGACTTCACCCGGCAGATATCCGAAAGCCAGGAAAAAAGCTTCATCGAGTACGAACCCGTCACTCGTCTCCCCTCCTTCCCCTCTTTCTCCCAGCAGATAAAAAAGCTGATACCGGATGTGCAGGAGTGCTGCCTGGCAACAGTCTACATCAACGGGATCGAAAAGCTCGGCTCATTCCTCACCGTCGATATGACAAACTGCTGTATGGCGTCCGCCGCGGAGGCGCTGAAAGGTTTCGCCTCCGAGAACGTCTATATCGGCTGTAAATCGGGCTATGAGCTTCTCATCTTCTTCAAGGACTGCGACAGGATGTTTATTTATAACGTCCTCAACAGCATGGACGAGGCTGTCCAGAACTGCACCCTTACCGACGATTTCGGCGAGATCATCGACATTTCCGACAAGAGCAAGCTGAGCCTGTCTATCGGATGCGCCTCCTACCCCTACGAAGCCACGGATTTCAATATGCTGGTGAATTACTCGGAATTTGCCCTGTATGAAGCCCGGACTGACCGCCGGCACGTCATAAACTGGTTCTCGGAGGAGAATTACGTCCGGGAAAAAGACGCCTACAAAAACGCCCAGATCTTCAACCGGATGATAATGGACAATCAGCTAACCTACCATATCCAGCCTATCGTGGAGACCACCACCGGAAATATCGTCGCCTACGAAGCCCTCATGCGGAGCATCGGCGATGTGCGCATGGAGCCGAAGCAGATATTGGCGATCGCAGACTCCCAGGATTCCCTGTATACCGTTGAAAATCTGACCTACTTCAACACCCTGAAGCTCCTCAGCGAGAATCAGCAGGTTTTCGAGAACAAGAAGCTTTTCATAAACTCCATGGCGGACTGCCAGCTTACGGAGGAGGACTTCAACGAGCTGTACCTCACATACGGCGAGCTGCTGGAAAAAGTCGTCATCGAGGTCGTGGAGGACAGCACCTCTACCCCGGAATCCATCGAGACAATCAAGAAGCGGCTGAGCTTCACCCACTCCCAGCTCGCTATCGACGACTATGGCACAGGCTACTCCAACACCTCCAATCTACTGAAATACCGCCCGGATTACGTGAAGATCGACCACTCCCTCATCTCCGACATCCACAACGACCTGAAAAAGCAGCAGCTTGTGACTCAGATAATCGAGTTCTGCCGCGACAATCAGCTTCAATCCCTGGCGGAGGGCGTGGAGACATCCCAGGAGCTGAAAACCGTCATCCGGCTGGGCGTTGACCTGGTGCAGGGCTATTACACCTCCAAGCCCAAGCCCCTGTTCCTGGACAGCATTTCCAAGGAGGTCAAGGACGAGATAATCCGGACAAACCTGGAGATTCGCCCCTCCGGCACGAAAAAAGTCTACACGGCTCAGAGCGATACGGAGCTTGACCTGGTAAAGCTCGCCCTGGAGCGGTATACGGATATCCACGTCTACCAGAGCAAACTGACTATCGTCGGCGACCCGGATAAACCGGTGAAAATGAACATCTCGGTCATGGATAATCATAGCTGCGAGCTGACCCTGAAAAACGTGAATCTGGTCAGCGGCAACAGCAAGCCCACCATTACCGTCGGCGAATATGCGCGGCTGGTGCTCAACGTGACAAGATCCAACAAGCTGGGATATGCCGGAATCTACGTGCCCATGGGCTCGCAGTTCGAGCTTCGGGGCAGCGGAAGCCTGACTATCGACTGCTACGCTCCCGACGGCATCGGCATCGGCAACGACTACGACCACGGCTACGGCGATATCACCGTGGATATGGAAGGCTCGCTGGAGATAATCTGCAACAGCATGGAGGCTGTCTGCATCGGCGGCGGCTACAACGATGACGACTCCGAGATCAAGCTGCTTTCCGGCAAGATCTGCATTTATATGTACAGCCACAACGGTCTGGCGGTGGGCAGCTTCAACGGCGACGCCAATATCGAGATCGCCGAAAAATGCGACGTGGATATGGTCGTCTCCGGCATAAAGATCGTGGGAATAGGAAGCTGCAAGGGCATCTCCACCATTGCCACCTCCGCAAATATAAAAATGTCCTGCACCGGCGCGCAGGCGGTAGGTATCGGCGTCCTGGAGGAGGGCGAGGGCAGCATACTCATCCGCAAGGGCAAGATCGACATGAAAATGCGGTCGGCAAGACAGTCCTGCATCGGCGCAATGGGCGGAGACGTGAACACGAAGATCATGAACTCCGAGATAACTATTGATTCCGAAGGAGATCTCGCCACGGGCATCGGCGACTCCACCGGCAGCGGCAACGTTTTCATTATGGATTCGACGGTGAATATGAAGATGCTCTGCGCAAATCCGGTTGATATTGCCTCGGAAAGCGGAAATATACAGCTCCAGAACGCCACTGTAAACTCACTGGTCAACAACAAACGCGTCGAGCACAGCAGTGACTGAGCCGGGGAAAGCTCTGGCGGCGGCGATATGCCTGCTGCTGACATTGGCGTCAGGATGCGGAAATTCCGAAGAAAGCGGCGTCCGGGAGGCTGAGCCGGAAACCGGGGCGGACTTCACATATTTCTCCGCAGCCGAACCCGTTCAGCAGCAGTTTTACGTCAAATGGCAGGCTCTGGCGAACGACCCTGTCCCGGAGCTTACGATTTACGACAAGCCGGGAGCATACGCCCCCGATCTGGTGGACGACGCCATGAATGCCCAGCTCATGCTGATGCTGGATGAGCCGGAATACAGCCAGATATTGCGGTATTACGCGGTTTATCCCGGCGAGGCGGATGGGCGGTTCACCATGACAGCCGTCTACGACAGCCGGGAATGTACCTTGGCGGAAAATATCCGCCGTCTGGACGAGGTCATGGCGAAGATACGGGAAAAAGCCCGGGAGTTCGGCGCGCTTCCCACTCCGGAGGACAAATACAGGGCAGCCTACGACTGGCTCGCCCATACGGCGTATGATTTCTCGGACGAGCCGCCCATCTCCTCCCACACGATCTACGGCGCGGCGGTGGAGGAGATCTCCCTCTGCGACGGGCTGGCGTATACGTACACCCTGGTCTGCCGGGAAATGGGACTGCCCTGCTATACCGCGGCAGGGACTCTCGGGGACAACAGCCACGTCTGGAACATTGTACCCTTTGAGAATGAATGGCGGCTGACGGACATTACGTCCGGGCAGGATGAAGCGATGAGGGGCGAACTCACGTATCTCCGCTTTCTCTGCGCCGATATTTCCGCCGACGGACGAAAGCCCCTGGAGGACATCCCGGCAATTGATTGTAATTTTTAACAGAAAGTAAGGTAATAAACATGAAGCTTGGAATGGTAGGTTTACCTAACGTAGGAAAAAGCACTCTTTTTAACGCACTGACAAACGCAGGCGCAGAATCGGCGAATTATCCGTTCTGCACTATCGAGAAAAATATTGGTATCGTCTCCGTCCCTGACGAGCGGCTGGACAAGCTGGCTGAAATGTATCAGCCGGATAAGTTCACCCCGGCTACCCTGGAGTTCGTGGATATCGCCGGTCTGGTAAAGGGCGCGTCAAAAGGCGAGGGACTGGGCAACAAGTTCCTGGCGGATATCCGGGAGGTGGATGCTATCGTCCACGTTGTCCGCTGCTTTGAGGACACCAACATCATCCATGTTGACGGCAGCATAAATCCCCTCCGGGACATCGAAACTATCAATCTGGAGCTGATCTTCTCCGATATCGAGATCGTGGAGCGGCGTATCGACCGGGCTAAAAAGGCGTCCAAGGGCGACAAGAAGTACCTGGCGGAGATAGAGTTCCTTGAGCGGCTGAAAGAGCATCTGGAAAGCGGAAAAAGCGCCCGGGGATTCGACTTCACGGAGGATGAGCGCACGCTGATAAAATCGACTCCCCTGCTCTCCCAGAAGCCCGTTATCTACGCGGCAAACCTGAGCGAGACGGATTTTGCCGGCAATATCGAGACAAACGAAAATTACCTGAAAGTCAAGGCTCTCGCGGAGGAGGAGCACTCCGCCGTTCTGCCTATCTGCGCCCAGACTGAGGCTGAGATCGCCGAAATGGACGAAGAGGACAAGGCTATGTTCCTGGCTGAGCTGGGACTGGAGGTCTCCGGACTCAACCGCATAATCAAGGAGGGTTACGCTCTGCTGGGACTTATCTCCTACCTGACCGCCGGAAAGCCGGAAGTCCGCGCCTGGACTATCAAAAAGGGCACGAAAGCTCCCCAGGCTGCCGGAAAAATTCACACCGACTTTGAAAAGGGCTTCATCCGCGCGGAAGTCGTGGCGTTCGACGACCTCATCGCCTGCGGAACGATGGCTGCGGCTAAGGAAAAAGGACTTGTCCGCCTGGAGGGCAAGGATTACGTCATGAACGACGGCGACATCGTCCTCTTCCGCTTTAACGTATAATGGCGTCGCTGCTTCTGGCGCTAATCTACCTGGCGTTCATCAGCCTGGGATTGCCGGATTCACTGCTCGGCTCGGCGCTGCCCTCGATTCAGAGCGATCTGGCGGTGTCCACGTCGGTCATCGGGCTGATCTCCATGATAATCTCCCTGGGGACTATCGTCTCCAGCCTGATGTCGGAGCGGCTTATCAAGCGCTTCGGGACGCCTGCCGTAACGGTCGTCAGCGTCTTTCTGACGGCGGCGGCTCTCTTCGGATTTTCAATTTCCGGGAGCTTCCTCAGCTTGTGCCTCTGGGCGATGCCCTACGGTCTCGGCGCAGGGTCTATCGACGCCGCGCTGAACAATTACGTCTCCCTGCACTACAGCTCCCGGCACATGAACTGGCTTCACTGCTTCTGGGGCGTGGGAACTATCGTCAGCCCGTACATCATGAGCGCCGCGATATCCCGTTCCGGCTGGCACAGCGGATACAGGTGGGTATCACTGGTACAGTTGGGGATCTTCGTCGTACTGCTGGTCACCCTCCCGGTCTGGCGGATACACCGGAAGCCGGAATCAGATACCGGCGACTCCGGAAAGCCTCTGGGAATCCGCGGAAGCCTGCGGATAAAGGGCGTGCCCTGTCTGCTCCTGGGATTTTTCTCCTACTGCGCCGCAGAGGCGACGGCAATGCTCTGGTCGGGGAGCTACCTACGCCGGGTACATGACTTCCCGGAGGAAAAAGCGGCGGCGCTGGCGTCCCTCTTCTTCATCGGAATGACCGTGGGACGCTTTATTTCCGGGCTTATATCGTCGAGACTGGGCGACAGGAACATGATACGCCTGGGCTGCGGAGTGGCATTTCTGGGAATAATCATCCTGCTCATCCCGGCAAAGGCGGAAATACTGCCGATTTCCGGTCTCGTCGTTATCGGGCTGGGATGCGCGCCGGTCTATCCGTCGATCATCCACGCAACGCCGGAGAACTTCGGCGAGCGGAACTCCCAGGGCATAATCGGCATACAAATGGCGAGCGCCTACACGGGCACGACGCTGATGCCCTCCCTTTTCGGAGTCATCGCCCAGCACGTCAGCCTGAATCTCATGCCCCTGTTCATGGCTTTTTTCCTGCTCATCATGATAATTCTGACGGAGATGACGTTCAGGATATGTTCCCGTGAGCAGGCTGAGGATGTTACTTCGCGCTAACGGAAATCGGTTCACGTGAACCGATTTTTTCACAAAAACTATTGCAAAATATAAAAAAGTGTGATAGAATATACTTGTAGGGAAACTACAGGCAACACCGCACAAAGATTGTGCCGGAGATGCGCAGTCGATTTTTTCGTCAGATTGTATAAAAACGACGCAGACATACTGACGTATGTCAAGGAGTTTTTGTGCAAGATGGCGGAAAAAACGCAAGCAGATTCGGTGCA
>JAGBGT010000041.1 GCA_017935865.1 Ruminococcus sp.
CCCCTCTTTCAAAACAGTCCACCGGCCTGTTTTGAAATTCACCCCTTGCTGGGCGCCTAAAGTAAACATCGACCTGCGGTCGATTTGGGTGGCTGCCCCAAACCCTGCCAGAGGCGCTGCCTCTGGACTCTGCCAAAGGGACATTGTCCCTTTGGAAACCCGGTGTTTGTCGACCTGCGGTCGACCTTGGGGCGCTGCCCCAAACCCCGGTTAATCATAATTCAACGCCAGCCGATAATCCACCGCCCCAGTAAAAGGATCATACATTATATCCTCGTTGTCACTGCTGGCTATCAGACATGAATCCTTATAAAACACCGGCACAAACCAATAACTGTCAATTACTGCCCTCTCTGCCGACGTATATGCGCTTACAAGCTCGGTCACTGTGGAGCATCCGGTCAGTCCGCCGGAAAATCCCTCCTCCGGGACAGCCGCCGCCATAAAAGGCAGCTTTTCAATCTCCCGGAAAAACGATACTCCCATAGCAAGCCGACTCCGCAGCGGATAAAGGGCTATCGTGAAATCACCCTCCGAGATCCGCCTGTCAAACTCCTCCGCCGATACGTCCTCTATACCGATATAAAAGCCGAAAAGTTCCTGCCAGCTTCTGGTAACGATGTGAAGATAGGCGGAATTGACCGTTTCCGCGTTGACGAGTATCTTCACTTCGCCGAAATTCTCCGTGTTCAGCTCAGCCTTTGCCGCGTTGAAGCATTCCACGGCTTCCTCCGGGGAATACGCCGTGAAAGCGTCGGAAACCAGCTCGCGGTAGCTTCTGCCGTGGAGCATCACCGCCGGCGGAATTATCCCTCCGGCAGTCTGCAAGCCGCCCTCCAGCTCCGCGGATAAACTCTCCCTGTCAATGGCAAGAGCAAGCGCCTTTCGCAGATTTTCGTTGGCGAAATATTTGCTGTCCGGTGAGAAAACAAGTCCCAGGGTGTTCGCCGGGATTCCCTCTATCACGTACTTTCCGGGATTATATCCGCTGCTGCTCATAGCGGTGAAGCACTCGATGTTATCGTCTTTGAACTCCGCCTTTATGTCCTCCTCGCTTTCCTCGATGGTGAAGCTGAGGAATGACGGCATAATGTCAAAAGTCTCGCTCCAGTTGGCGTCGTTCCGCTTCATATAGAGTATATTGTTGCTGCCATAGGGATCATAGAACCACTGACGGACAAAGAACGCCCCGTTGGACATCACCGATCTGTCGTCCAATCCGTATCTGCCCTTGGTGGAGTTGAAAAACTCCTCGTTGCAGGGAAAAGCTCCGGCGGTCGCCATAACGCTTAAAAACTCCGCATTTGGCTCATTCAGAACGATTTGCAGCGTTCTGTCGTCGGGGGCGTATATCTCCGCAAAGGAGACCGGTTCAAGCTTGTGCATTACCTCGTATGCGCCCATAATGCAGGAAAAATCTTCTGCATATGGCGATTTCATAGCCGGGTCGAGAACTCGTCTCAGGGCGAAAGCGTAGTCCTGCGCCGTAACCGGGAAGTATTCGTCCTCGGTGATAACGTCGTCGTCGTTCTCATCAAAAAACCAGAAATTATCGTCCCTCAGCTTAAACGTGTAGACCATGCCGTCCTGGGAGACGTTATAGCTCTCCGCATTACGGCAGACCACGTTTCCGCTGCTGTCTATCTCCATAAGACCGCTGTAGAGATTTTTAATTACCGTATTTGAAGACGGATCATCGGCAAATTGCGGGTCAAGGCTTTCCGGATTTCCCAGAAGCGGCACATCGAACATATGCCCCGTGCCCGAACCCTTATCTTCATTTCCGCAGGCGAAAAGGCTTGCGCCCAAAATTATGCTGACTGCCGCAGCCGCGATTTTTCTTATTTTTACCATGGGGACACCCCCGTATCAGCTTAATGTGACTGTCACGACGAATCCGCCGCAGTTGTCGCCGGAGATGGTATACGCCTTGTCTGTGGGGACGTCAACAGAGGTGCTGCCCTCGATAGCCGTTACATAGTAAACGCTGTAGCTGCCGCCCTCCGTCGTTATCTCCAGCGGAGCATCCTTAGTATATGACTTCACCTGAGAAATATACTCCTCCAGGCAAAGATTGTTTTCTTTCATATAGACCGCATGGGGAACGCCCACATAGCGGTATGTATAGCCTCTGGGATTCTCCCCCGTCTGCTCCTGCTTGCCATCCGGATATCTTACGATAAAGCCGTATTTACAGGCGTTATCGGCAAACCAGGTGTAATCGCCCTCCGCCGTCATGGGGGCAAATCCGTAGGCGCTGGAGCTGTCATAGTGGTAGATATCAAAGGTGCGTCCGGTGTGGTAATCGCAGTGACCTGCCTCGAATGTCATGGAGCGTCCGCTTTTGTGGCGGTCGTCCTGCTCCTCAAAGGTACGGAAGCCGTCCTGAACGAAAATGTCCGTATCAGAAATGTTCATGTACGCCGCATACGCCCCGATCATGGCGTTGAGCTGGTCGATAACTGTACCGTCAAGCTTCGTCACCAGATCTCCTGCCTCGTAGAGGTCGCTTCTGTGCTCGTAGACCGGCACATACTTATCCGTACTCTCCAGGAACTTGCACTCATAGTCCGCGTTCACCAGCATAAGATCGCCCTTGTGAACCTCCTCGGAGGCAAGAGCAAGACTTCCGCCGTTTGCCGCAGGCTGAGTTGCCGTCTCGCCCGGCTCTTCACCGTGAACCGGAGCGGTTGTTGTGCCGGTGTTATCCGCCGGCTTTTCCGCATCTGCCGCAGTTGTTGTGACAGCCGCTTTATTCCCGCCCTTGTCAGGCTTCTTCTCTCCGAAGCAGCCGCTTGTACATGATGTAATGAGGACGACGAGAACCACAATGACAAGCACAAGAATAACGAGCCTGTCATATCTTACGCGGTATTTTCTCTTTCCTCTTCTTCTGTCTCCCTGTGTCATTTTTATCTCCGTTTCTTTTGTCTTGTTTCTCTTTTTTTCTGTGGTAATCACTGATTATCTCTATTCCTGAACTCCGACGGTGTACAGCCGCGGTGCTTCTTGAATTGTCTCATAAAATACGAGTCGCTTTCGTATCCGCATTTTTCGGCTATCGTGCTGACGGAAAGCCCTGTGGTCAGGAGAAGCTCCGCCGCGTAATTCAGCCGGCTTTCGATAACATCCTGCCGGAAAGTCACCCCGAACGCCTCCTGATATATCCGGTGAAAATATGTCCTGCTCACCGCAAGCCGTCTGCACATATCGTCCACCGTCCAGCCGAACATGGGATCTTCATAAATTTCGCTGCGTATCTCTTTCAGCCCGGCGTACCTGGGAACTGTCTGCTTCTCGGGCTTGATGCCCCTTGCCGCACTTTCCAGGCTTATGAAGATTATCCGCAGATAAAGCTCACCCAGCTCCGCCTTACGGCTTCCGACAATATTTTTCTGTATGCTGAGATCTTTTATCGCCGACGCCGTCATATACTCGTCAGCCAGCTCTATGGGCGTATTCAGAGGTACGTCCATTCCCGAGAGATACTGCTTATCCGACGTCGAAAGGCGGAAGTATATCACGTCGTATTTCACTGTTTTTCCGGCAGCTCCGCGGAATCTGTGGCGGCAGCCCGGTGTGCTGATAACAGCCGTACTTCCGCCGAAAACTCTGTCCACGCTGCCTATCGTCATTATTACCGGGCTTCTGAAGAGATACAGACAATACGAGCCTGTTTCAGGACTTTCAAATGTGCCTGTTCTCCTTGATCCCACGATGATCTTCGTTATCTGCATATTTTTTCAGAATCAGAGGCAGAAGTATTCCTGCCTCCGGACGTAATTTTATTTTTTCAGAGCCGCCCTGACCGTCTTGGCGATATTTTCAGCGGAAAGTCCGAACTCCTTGAGCAGCTCCACAGCAGGGCCGGAGTGACCGTATTCGTCATTTACGCCGATCTTCACAACAGGTACGGGACAGCACTCCGTAACCGCATCCGCAACAGCCGAACCCAGTCCGCCGATCACGCTGTGCTCCTCTGCCGTCACAATAAGACCTGTCTCCTTTGCGCACTTGCAGATAAGCTCCTTGTCGAGGGGCTTTATGGTGTGGATATTTACCACTCTTGCAGAGATGCCCTCAGCCTCAAGAGCCTTGGCAGCCTCCATAGCCTCGTTGACCATAAGTCCGGTCGCAGCAATAGTTACGTCGCCGCCGTCTTTCAGGACAACGCCCTTGCCCAGCTCGAACTTGTATGTCTCCCTGTCGTTGATTACCGGAACTGCAAGTCTGCCGAAACGCATATAGACCGGGCCGCTGAAGTCCAGAGCCGCCTTTACAGCCGCCTTAGCCTCAACATCGTCGCAGGGGTTGATGATCGTCATACCGGGGATAGTCCTCATAAGAGCGATATCCTCGCAGCACTGATGTGTCGCGCCGTCCTCGCCTACTGAAATTCCGGCATGAGTCGCGCCTATCTTCACATTAAGATGAGGATAGCCAATGGAGTTTCTGACGATCTCATACGCTCTTCCTGCCGCAAACATGGCAAATGTGCTGGCGAAAGGGATTTTTCCGCAGGCAGCGAGACCTGCCGCAACGCCCATCATGTTAGCCTCCGCAATGCCGCAGTCAAAGAAGCGGTCTGGATATGCTTTCTTGAAAATTCCTGTTTTTGTTGCTGCCGCAAGATCCGCGTCCAGAACAACCAGATCCTTATATTCCCCGGCAAGCTCCTTCAACGCCTCGCCGTAGCTCTCTCTCGTAGCCTTTTTCATTACCTCTGACATTGTCTTACGCCTCCTCTATTTCATTAAGCTGCGCAGAAAGCTCTGCCATAGCCTGCTCGTACTGTTCCTTGTTTGGAGCTGTACCGTGCCAGCCCACCTGATTTTCCATGAAAGATACACCCTTGCCCTTTGTGGACTTCTGAATTATGGCAACAGGCTTTCCCTGAACCGCTTCCGCCTCGCTGAACGCCTTTTCGATGCTGTCGAAATCGTGGGCGTCCATGGTGATAACGTGCCAGCCGAATGCCGCAAACTTATCCGTAATAGGCTCAGGCGAGCAGACCTCCGTAATAGGGCCGTCGATCTGGAGTCCATTGTTGTCCACGATCGCCACCAGATTGTCCAGCTTGTAGTGAGCGCTGAACATGGCAGCCTCCCAGACCTGACCCTCCTCGATCTCGCCGTCGCCAAGGATAGCGTAGACCTTGTATGACTTGCCGTTAAGCTTTCCGGCAAGCGCCATTCCTGCCGCTGCGGATATTCCCTGACCCAGCGAGCCGCTGGACATATCAACGCCGGGAATATGGATACAAGGGTGTCCCTGGAGCATTGCGCCGATGTGGCGGAGAGATTTCAGTTCCTCCACCGGAAAATATCCCTTCTGCGCCAGAACGGAATAGAGCGCCGGAGCAGTGTGACCCTTGGACAGCACAAGCCTGTCTCTGTCTGCATCCTCGGGATTCTTCGGATCAACGTTCATCTTGGCGAAGTAGAGATAAGTCAGCGTGTCGCTGATTGAAAGTGAGCCGCCGGGATGTCCCGATTTCGCGTTATATGTTCCCTCAATAACGCCCATTCTCACCTTGCAGGCTGTTTTCATTAGTTCCTTTTTCATTGAAGCTTCCATATTTTTCCTCCGTTATGTTAAGACAATGAATTGTCCGTTATGCGTTGTATAAGCTCTGCCACCGCACCCTCGTCGTTGGTGCGCGTCAGAACGATATCGGCAGCGTTTTTCACCGATTCTTCGGCATTTGCCGGGCAGACGCCGATATCAGCCGCCTGTATCATTTCAAGGTCGTTGTCGAAATCTCCCACAGCCACAAAGGTGAAGTCCTCCATGCCCTCCAGCTTCCTGTATTCCGCCAGCGCCGAGCCTTTGCTGACGCCCTTTGGCAGCATCTCCAGGAATATGTCGGAGGAGCGGACGAAATCCACCTCCCGGGTATAGCCAAGCTGCTCTGTAAGGAGCTGCAAATGGGGTATATCCTCCGGGGCAAGGGCGAAAAGGACTTTCAGCCAGCCGCCCTCCGGAATTTCCGGCAGGCTCATGTACTCCGGCGTTATGCCGCAAAGCCGCGTGTGGAGCTGCTGATATTCCGTGTTGCTGAACACGTATGTACCCTTATCCGTCAGCACTTCGCCGCCGGTCTCCGGCATGAGCCGCAGAAGCTCCATGCTCATCTCCCGGCTGACCGCAGGCAGCGGACTGCTGTAGAGCAGCTTTTCCTGACCGCAGTCGTATATGCCTCCGCCGTTGTACATAATTACCGGCATATGAATCGGTATCATGCTGCGGTACTGTTCAAAGGACTGTATCGTCCTGCCTGTCGCCACCGTGAATTTTCCGCCCAGAGCGATAAATTTCTCCAGTGCAGCCCTGTCCTCGCCGCTTATTGTTTTCTTAGAAGTGAGAAGCGTTCCGTCCATGTCACTTAAAAGAATAGTTTTTCTTATATCCATAGCCGTATCACATCTTCTCCAGTTTATTTATCATGGCGGAAAACCACTCCGGCAGCTCCGCCGTAAATTCCTTATATTCATTCGTTGACGGATGAATGAACCCGATCTTCCGGGCAAAAAGACACTGCCCGTCCATTCCCTTATAGGGCTTGCCGTACACATCGTCTCCCAGTACCGGATGACCGATGTATGCCAGGTGGACGCGTATCTGGTGGGTGCGCCCTGTCTCCAGCCGCAGCCGGATGTGAGCATATCCGCCGTATTGCTTTATCACGGTAAAGTGAGTTACCGCCCTCCGGGAATTTTCCGTTGTCACGCACATTTTCTTCCGGTCGGTCTTGTGCCTGCCGATAGGCGCGTCGATAGTTCCCTCAGTCTCCCTGAAATATCCGGCGGCTATCGCTTCGTACTCCCGGGTAAAGCTGTGCGCCTTTATCTGCTCCGCCAGATGCAGATGAGCGCGGTCGTTTTTTGCGACTATGAGAAGTCCGCCGGTATTCTTGTCTATCCTGTGGACGATTCCCGGACGTATCACGCCGTTTATCCCGGAAAGGCTGCTGCCGCAGTGATACAGCAGGGCGTTTACCAGCGTTCCGCCGTAGTTTCCGTGAGCCGGGTGAACGACCATTCCCTTTGGCTTGTTCACCACCAGCAGATCGTCGTCCTCATAGACAATGTCCAGGGGAATATCCTCCGGGACGGCATCCATGGGCTGTGCGTCGGGTATCTCGACTGTTATGGCATCGCCCTGCCTGATCTTGTAATTCTTGCTGACAGGATTTCCGTTGACCAGGATCTTATTCTGTTCAAGAAGCCCCTGCACCGCTGACCTCGTAAGGTCGTTCTGATTTCCGGCGATAAATTTATCTATCCTGATCCCCTGCACATCGGCGAGATAATCCATAAGCTCACTCATCCGCCGCAGCCTCCCCGGCGTCTGACGCCGCTTCCTTCAGCTTTTTCGCTTTCTCCTGCTTAGGCTCTATGAAGATCACATAGATGAGAACCATTGCAAAGGCGCAGGTGACGCAGATGTCCGCCACGTTGAAGATGGCGAACCGGAACAGCCGTATATCGAACATATCCACCACGTAGCCCAGCCTTATGCGGTCGATGAGATTTCCTATTCCGCCGGCTGCAAAGAGCATAACTGAAAACGAAAGAAATTTCGACTTTTTCACGGACATGAACATGAAAACCAGCGCCGCCGCGATGACAAGGGAGGTGAATCCCACAAGAAACCAGCGTTTTCCCTCCATACTGCCGAAAATCGCGCCCCTGTTTTCCAGGTAAGTCAGGTCGAGGATCTCAAGATCGCCGAAGTGAATAAAATCCATGCTGCCCTTCGGCTGGAGGGAGTGAACAGCCCAGTATTTCACCAGTTGATCTGCCCCCACAAAAAAGAAAATTGCCGCTATTAAAATTATGGTCATGTTTTCCTCTTAACGCAAAACTTGCCTGCCGTTAGCAAGGGCAAGACCGCTGACGGCTTTGCCCTGAAGATTCCTGTAACAGCAGGCAAATAATTTTTTTGAGAACTTATTCTCACACTTCAACAGCCACCGCACATCTCTCGCAGAGATCAATGTGATCGGGGTTTGTGCCGACATACTTTGAATAGCACCAGCAGCGCTCGCACTTTCCGCCCTCTGCTTTCTCAACAGCAAAGGTCGTTTCGCCATCCGCCTTTTCAACTGCTATGTCGGAAACGATAAGGATCTCTTTAAGCTGTTCTGCCATTGCCGCAAATCGGTCGTAGTCGCCGTCGGCTCTGATGATCACCTTAGCCTCCAGGGACTTGCCCAGAACCTTTGCGTTTCTTGCCTCCTCAAGAACCTTGTTGACGTTCTCGCGGACGCCGCAGATGAAGTTCCACTTCTCAACAAAGGCGTCGTCGCAGGAAATTCCGCTCTTTTCGGGCATCTGATTCAGGAAAACGCTCTGTGTGTCGTCCTCTGAGCCGTGAGGCATAAACTGCCAGATCTCCTCTGCTGTAAACGAAATGATCGGAGCCATAAGCCGGGTCAGCGCGCTGAGTATCTTGTACATAACAGTCTGAGCGGCGCGTCTTGCCTCGGAATTTTCCTTTTCGCAGTAGAGTCTGTCCTTGATGATATCGAGATAGAAGTTTGACATATCAACAACGCAGAAGTTATGGATCGCGTGGAAAGCGACGTGGAAGTCGTACTTATCGTAGCCCTCCTTGACCGTGTCAATGAGAGCGTCAAGCTTCATCACAGCCCATTTGTCCAGCTCCGTAAGCTTATCGTAGGAAACGCAGTCCTTGTCCGGGTCAAAGCCTGCGCCGTTGCCCAGGTTGCCCAGAATATATCTCGCAGTATTTCTGATCTTCTTGTACGCATCGGAAAGCTGACCGATAATGGTTTTGGAGATCCTGATATCGCTGTGATAATCGGAGGATGCCACCCACAGTCTGAGAATATCCGCGCCGTACTGGTCGGTGATCTCGTGGGGGTCTATTCCGTTTCCGAGGGATTTGTGCATTACCTTGCCCTCGCCGTCAACGACCCAGCCGTGGGTGCAGACAGCCTTGTAGGGCGCAGTTCCCTTGTATACTACAGATGTAAGGAGCGACGACTGGAACCAGCCTCTGTACTGGTCTGCGCCCTCAAGATAAAGGTCTGCCGGCCATGTCAGAGCATCAAAGTCGTCCATAACGGCAGTATGTGAAACGCCGCTGTCGAACCATACGTCCATGATGTCGTATTCCTTGGTAAATTTACCGCAGCCGCACTCGCACTTTACCGTGTCGGGTATGAACTCCTCCGGCTCTCTTATCCACCAAGCATCCGAGCCCTCTTTGCGGAAGAGATCGGCGATCGCCTTGATAGTTTCGTCGTTGTAGATCGGCTTTCCGCAGTCCTTGCAGTAAACCACGGGAATCGGCACGCCCCATGTTCTCTGGCGGCTGATGCACCAATCGGAGCGGTCTCTTACCATGCCCTTTATGCGGTCTTCGCCCCATTCCGGGATCCACTGAACGTTCTCGATAGCCTTTATCGCCTCATCCTTGAAGCCGTTCACAGAGCAGAACCACTGTTCTGTTGCGCGGTAGATGATCGGATTGTTGCATCTCCAGCAGTGAGGATACTGGTGAACGATCTTCTGAGTTGCCAGCATTGCGCCGACCTCGACCAGCTTTGCGGCGATAGCCTTGTTAGCCTGGTCGGTATCCATGCCCTCGAACTCCCCTGCCTCGGCAGTCTGCCTGCCCTTTGCGTCAACGCAGACGATGATGCCGATGTCGTCGTAGTTCTTGCAGACCTCAAAGTCCTCCACGCCGTAGCCGGGAGCAGTATGAACGCATCCCGTACCGCTTTCAAGAGTTACATGGTCGCCCACGATGATAGGCGAGGGTCTGTCATAGAGCGGATGCTTTGTTTTCATGCCCTCCAGCTCTGCGCCGGTGAAGATGTGCTCCGTGGTGTAGTCGGTAATACCTGCCGTCTCCATTGTTGCGGCAACAAGCTCCTCCGCCATTACGTAGTACTCGCCGTTGGCATGAACAAGCGTATAATTATACTCCGGACCGAGACAGATAGCCAGGTTTCCGGGGATAGTCCATGTAGTTGTAGTCCAGATCACGAAATAGATCTTTGAGAGGTCAAGCCCCAGCTTTGTGAAGATGCCCTTATCGTCGGTCACGTTGAACTTGACATAGATCGAGTAGCAGGGATCATTGGAGTATTCGATCTCCGCCTCTGCAAGAGCCGTATTACAGTCCGGACACCAGTAGACCGGCTTCAGACCCTTGTACATATAGCCTCTCTTCGCCATTTCGCCGAAAACCTCGACCTGACGCGCCTCATATGCCGGACGGAGCGTGAGATAGGGGTAGTCGTAGTCGCCCAGCGTACCCAGTCTCTTGAACTGCTTCATCTGGTTCTGCACGTGTGACATGGCAAAATCGTGGCAGTGCTTTCTCAGCTCTACCGGAGGTATCGCGCCGTTTTCCACGCCGATGGACTTCATTGCCTTCAGCTCGATAGGGAGACCGTGGGTGTCCCAGCCGGGAACATAGGGCGACTTGAATCCGCTCATGTTCTTATACTTCACGATAAAGTCTTTCAGCGTCTTATTGAGAGCCGTTCCCAGGTGGATCTCGCCGTTTGCGTAAGGCGGTCCGTCATGGAGGATAAATGTAGGCTTACCCTCATTCTTCTCCATTATCTTGTAATAAAGTCTTTCACTCTCCCATTTTTCGAGAGTTTCCGGCTCTCTCTTAGGCAGATTTCCGCGCATGGGGAAATCCGTTTTCGGAAGGTTCAGAGTTGTATTGTAATCCTGTGCCATTTATTCTATCATTCCTTTGAGGCAGCACCGCACAAAGACCGCGTGCAGATGCGCCGTGAAAATTTTCTCAGAGCATCCCGGTGTGTGCAGACATCGGCAGGATCTGCCGAACATCCGTGCGCAGCGGAATATCAGTCGTTATTAGCGGCAACAGCGGCAGCGATCTCCTCGGCTGTCTCCGTTACGTCAAAATCGCCCTCATAGTCCTCGGGCATAGAGGAAATAAGCTCCAGATGAGACTTGTACATCTCGAAAAGGCTTCTCTTGAACTCAGCCACCTGACGGCGTGCGTCTGTAAGAGCATCTCTTTCCTTGGCGATCTCAAGTCTGTTCTTCTCCATAGCCTCGGCGTGCTGACGGACAGCCTCGTCCTCCAGCTCTGCAGCCTTAGCCTGAGCGGCGCCGATGATCTCCTCAGCCTTTGCGTTAGCCTCGTTTATAACCTGATGTCCCTGCTTCTGAGCGCCAAGAAGAGCGTCCTTGAGGGCGTCCTCATCCTTCATATACTCTCTGACCTTGTCAGCCAGTATCTGGATCTTGTTGTTTGCCTCCATGCGGTCCTTTTCCATTTCGTCAAGCTCAGCCTCAAGCTGAGAGAGAAATTCGTCGATCTCCTCCTGCTTATAGCCAAAGGCAGCCTTTTCAAATCTTTTATTTCTTACATCTCTTGAAGTAATCATAATATTCACCTCTAAATATATTTTTTCAGAATTATGTGTATACGGTTTTTCTTTGTTACACCGTTAATACCCGAAATCAGAAATCTGCCGCAGCCGCGGACGGAAAGGACGTCGCCCTCTTTAAGCTCGTGGGACACCGAGGTCACGGTAAAGTGATTTACATTTATCTTTTCGCTCCGGATGAGCAGCGCAGCCTTTTCGCGGCTTATGTTGGCGGCGAGAGCCGCAACGCAGTCCAGTCGCATGGAGGCGACTGTTCCGCCGGTCTCCTTGAATTTCGCCGTTCCCTCCAGAGTCAGTTCAAATGGGCGGCTGTCGGTCACTTTGACGCCGACTCTGCCGATCTTCGTAATGCTTGACATTATATCCTTTGCGGCGATGTCGGTCACCGCCGCCTGAGCCATTCCCTCGGCAACAGCTACATCTCCCACGGTCTCTCTTTTCAACTGAAGCGCCATGAAAGAGCCGAGGAAATCCCGGTGGCTCAGCTTGTCCTCCCGGCGGAAGGTAAAGGTCAGGCATTTTATAGGGATGCTCTCCCCGATACAGTCGGCGAAATAGTCCGGATAGATGCCAAGCAGCTTCCGCCGGGCATCGGGAAATCCGCCGAAGAATCCGTATCTCAGACCTCCGCCGGCAAGCTCCGGAGACTGTCTGCACCACAGCTCCGCCTCGGCGCACTGCCTCTCGTCGAGAAACCGTGAGAAAACTCCGCAGCATTCTCTTTCACAGCGTTTCGCCAGGTCAGCAAGTTTCGCGGAAAAGAGCCTGTCCGGCGCATGACTATCCGGGCTCATCAGATAAATACGCCGTTATTTTCCAGCTCCCCCACCAGGTCTTCTCCTATAAATCCTACGTTATATGGCGTAATGATATATGTGAGGTTTGCCACGGGCTTCAGGCTGCCGCCGTTAGCGTATGCAACGCCTACCAGGAAGTCGATTATACGTCTCTTGTTTTCGGGAGAAGCCGTCTCCAGGTTAAGAACGACTGTTTTCTTTGCGATAAGGTGATCTGCGATCTGCTTGGCATCGGTAAATGCCGAGGGCTTGACGAGAACCACCTGGAGCTGAGCTGTAGTCTGGATATTTACGACCTTGTTTCTTCTTGCGGGATCGCTGAAATCCTCTTCATCCGCATCGGAATCGGAATAGCGGCTGTAGGGACGCTCGCTTCTCTCCGCTCTCTCGGCTCTGTCCATTCTCTCACTCCTTTCGGGTCTCTCACTCCTTTCGCTCTTTGCGCGAACGGGAGTATCGGTTATCTCTTCGTCTTCCTCGTCAGCCGACAGGAAGAAATCCTTTACGGTATCAAACAGTTTCATAATATAACTCCATTCTCCGCATTCTCTTACCAGTCCCACCGAGCCAATGCGGAAAGCCCGTGAAACGATTTTTTCAGAAGTAATTCCGTGCGCCGAAAAGTCCCGTACCTATCCTTACGATAGTCGAACCGTGCTTCACAGCCTCGGCGTAATCGTGAGTCATGCCCATCGAAAGCTCGTCCATGGCGATGCCCTCGATATTTCTTGCCTTTATTTTATTGAACAGCTCCTCCATTCTGCCTAAGAAGATGTCGCTTCCGGACGGGGGCGGTATAGTCATAAGACCCTTTACCCTGATGCTCTCCATTCCGGCAAGCTGCTCAAGAAGAGTGGTGATATCATCGGGGGAAACTCCGCTTTTTGAAGCCTCGCCGCCGATATTTACCTCGCACAGAACGTCCATAGTCTTATTATGGGCAGCCGCAAGGCGGTTTATTTCCTGTGCCAGCTTTACGCTGTCAACCGATTGTATCATAGTCATATGGTCAATGATGTATTTGACCTTATTTGTCTGCAAGTGACCAATAAAATGCACCTCCGGGGCTTTTCCGCCGCCGATATCGGAAATGTAGGCGTCCTTCTTTGAAAGATACTCCTGCACTCTGTTTTCGCCTATGAGATCCAGACCCATGCCGAAAATGCAGTTCACCGTTTCCGCCGGCACTGTTTTCGTGACAGCCATTATTCTCAGGCTGTCGGCGCTTCTGCCGGATATTTCGCAGGCTTCTGCGATATTCAGCCTTATCTGCTCAAGATTTTTCCTGACGGACTCGCCGCTGTAGTTATCCATTCCGTTCAGTCACCCTCTGTCATAATATCGTCATACAGGGCAAGATATGAATCATCATCTTCATGCGCCTTTGAAAGCACATAGTCGCTGCCCTCGTAGATCACATCTATTTTCTTGAAGAGCTTCTGCTCGCCCTTTAGTATATACACGCCTTTAATGCTTGATGAGGATTCCGCAACAACCTCTCCGTCCTCGCCGGTAGTCTGCTGCTTTTCCTCCACGAAGCGTATCGCCTCTCTCGGAACCTTAAGTCCGTGATATTCGCCCTTTATAAGCTCGCACTTTTCGGCTCTGTGGGAGATCAGCTCCTCATTGAACCGGCTGCACTCTATTATAATAACGCTTTTTGCCGGATCGCCGTCGTCACGGATGTCAGCGATCACCGCGTCATACACTTCGCTGGAAGAGTCGAATCTCAGACCCACACCATCTCCGACGGCATACTGTTTTCTTGAATTGTCAATAACCCCTGCCAGATGCCAACTGTAGCCGTCTATCAGCTTTCCCACAATAGTCGGCTCGTCGCTTTTTCTGTCGGTTATGCTGTTTATCTCCTCCGCCGTAAGCTCGTCCAGCCGCTGGGGAGTAAGCTCCTCCTCGTAGCCGTCGCAGTAGCTCACGAAATAAGCCGGGCTTTCGGATCTTATCGTCTCCGTCGGCGGAACTCCGACAGATCTGAGATCCGCAAGCTGCGCGTTTATATCAATTATCTGCTGATTAAAGCCTGTGACCTGCTGGGTGATGATCTGGTATGTGCTCATTTCCACAAGAAGGCTTTCCATTTCACCTTTCAGCGCGTCGTAGTCCTTCATGTCCCGGCTGTAGATCATGCTGCGGAAGCTTTCATTTATATTTTCCGAAAGGCTTGCCGGCTGCGCTGATTCTAAAGTTCCCGGATTCTGTATTTTTTTCAGTATGGAAAGCTCCTTTTCAAGCTGAGCTATCTGTCTGTTTCTTGCAATCTGCTCGTCGTCGGGATAAACCTCGGCAATAA
This sequence comes from Ruminococcus sp., assembly GCA_017935865.1. Taxonomy (GTDB): domain Bacteria; phylum Bacillota; class Clostridia; order Oscillospirales; family Ruminococcaceae; genus Ruminococcus. Next base: position 14,516 of record JAGBGT010000041.1, read on the forward strand.
TGGTTCCGCCCCCGGTTTTTCCTCCGTCGGCGACCTTGTAGCTCAGCACGCCGTTCCCGCTGTAGGTCACTGCCTTTTCGCTGCGGATAAACACGCCCTTGAACTCTGTTGACGCAATGGCGTCGGAGAAAAGCGCTGTCTCCGTGTCCAGGCCTTTATTCCGGAAATTGGAGACGATGCTCACAAAGACGATAACGGCAAGTATGAGAACGCTGTTGCGCAGTATTTTCACCGCAATGCCGCTGTCGGATCTGTTAGCCTTCATTCAGCGTCACCGCTTATTCGCTCTTTTCGGCAGTATCAAGTATAGAAACGGGTCTTGCCGGAATAATCGTTGAGATCGCGTGCTTATAGACCAGTTGCTGCTTGCCGTCGCAGTCGAAAATGGCAACATAGCTGTCGAAGCCCCGTACCATTCCCTTGAACTGGAAGCCGTTAGTGAGAATAATAGTCACTACTATCTTCTCCTTGCGGCACTGGTTCAGAAATACATCCTGCAAATTGATCGTCTTGTTCATACACATTCTCCATTCTTTTTCTTTATACGGCATAATCATCTAAATATAATTATACACATTATACATTATATCACATTATTCCGTATTTTGCTATAGCTTTTTGTGATTTTTCTAAAATTTCACATTTCTCACTAAAATCATCAAAAATTATCCACTCTATACGGTCATTTCTTCTAAACCAAGTGAGCTGACGCTTGGCATAACGCCTTGTTTCCTGCTTGATCTTGTCTATGCACTCCTCCAGAGGCATATTATTTTCAAAATATGGTATAAGCTCTTTATAGCCTATAGCGTTGGCGGCGGTCTTCATTTCGCCCTCCTGCCAGAGCTGCCGCGCCTCCTCCACAAGACCGGCAGCCGCCATTTCGTCCACACGCTGATTTATCCGCTGATAGAGCACCTCCCTGTCAGAAGTGTTCAGCCCCAGAATTATCGGATCGTAAGGGCTTTCCTCCAGTCGGCTCTCCGCTTTCAGCTCGCTGAATCTGCGCCCGGTAGCGTGGATGACCTCCAGCGCCCGGACTACGCGGACAAGGTTGTTCATGTGCGTGGCTGCGGCAGCCTCCGGGTCGGCTTTCACCAGCATCTCATAGAGCACACTGTTGCCCTGCTCCCGGGCGATGGCGTACAGCCGGCTGCGGTATTCCTCGTCGCTCTTAGCCTCCGAAAAATTCACATTATTCAGCAGCGAGTCGATGTAAAGCCCCGTGCCGCCCACAATGACAGGCAGCCTGCCGCGGCTGAGGATATCGCGTATCTTTTCGTTGGCAAGCGCCACGTAATCTGCCGCGCTGAACGCTGTTCCCCTGTCGAGAACGCTTATGAGATGATGGGGAACGCCCTGCATCTCCTCCTCCGAGGGCTTGGCGGAGGCTATATCCATTCCCTTGTAGATCTGCATGGAATCGGCGGAGATCACCTCTCCGTCATATGCCAGCGCAAGCTGAACTCCCAGCCAGGTCTTTCCGCTTGCCGTAGGGCCGCAGACCGCTAAAATCTTTGGTTTTGACATATTTTCCTCCGCTCATGTCCTCTTGAACTGATGATCTATGCTGCTCTTGGACATAGTAAACATGACCGGTCTGCCGTGGGGGCAGTGACGTATTTTCTCGTCGGCAAAAACCTGCTCCGCCAGGGCAAGCATCTCCTCCGGACTGTTCTTGTCGTTGGCTTTTATCGCCGCCTTGCACGCCATGGTATGGAGCATATCGTCCAGCGCTCCCGACTGCGGATTCTGCTTGTGCATACGCAGATTATTCGCCACCTCGCTGATTATCTCCTCCGCATTCAGATCCATGACAAAGGTAGGCAGTGCAGTCGCCGTAACATAGGGCTTTTCCGAGAAATCAAAGACAAAGCCCATATCCTCCAGCAGCTCAGTATTGTTCTCCAGGGCATCGATCTCCTCCGAGGTCAGGAGCTGCTTTACGCCTACCAGCAGCTTCTGGCTGTACTGCCGGCAATTCCGGCTTTTCAACTGCTCGAAAATAATTCTCTCATGAGCGGCGTGCTTGTCGATCATCACCATTCTGCCCTCATGCTCCACGATGATATAAAGCCCGAACGCCTCGCCGATGACCCGGATATCCGGCTTTTCGCCGCGTATGGGCTCGGGGATCTCCGGCTCTTCGGGAGCTTCCGGCTTCTCCGCAAATGAGCCGCCGGTTATATACCGGAATCCCTGAACTGACTCCTCCTGCTTTTCAACAGCTTCAACAGGGGGCGTGGGGGAGATCGCAGGGGGCGCGGTCCCGGCAATTGCCGCAGGCTCCGGCAGCAGAACAGGCTCAGTTTTTTCGCCGTCAGGCTGCGGAGGAGCTTTCACCTCCGCCGGACCGTCGAAAACGCCCATTCTCTCCAGCTCGTCCAGCTTATCCTGGATGCGCTTATCCTCCGCCGCCGCAAGCTCCGCCTTCCGCTGACGCTGACGCGCCATTTCCGCCTCTCTCTCGGTAATGGAGGAAATCGGCGTGAACATGAACTCCTGCTGTATCGCGCCAACTTCTTCGTCGTGCTTAGACCAGTCCCGGGGCTGCTTGGCATCGAATTCATAAAGAAGTCCGCCTTCGATAAAGGCATTTTTCACCGCAAAGAAAATGGCGTCGGAAACAGATTTTTCGTCGATAAACCGCACCTCCGCCTTGGCAGGATGTATATTAACATCGAGCATCGACGGCGGCATTTCTATCATCAGCACGCAGGCAGGAAAACGTCCTGTCATAAGCATATTTTCGTAGGAGTTCTCCACCGCAGCCGAACAGAGCCGTGATTTCACGTATCTGCCGTTTATGAAAAAATTCTGGAATGAGCGATTGAACTTGGAGTACAGCGGCTTTACGATATAGCCCTTGATCTTTATATCGCCTGCCTCGTGATCCACCGGCAGAAGATCGCGGGTAAAATCCTTGCCGAAAACGGCGTATATGGCGGAAAACAGCTCACCATCCCCGGCGGAATTAAATTCCACCCGGTTGTCACGTACCATTTTGATCGCCGTCTCCGGGTGAGACAGGGTGATCTTTTGTACTATATTGCTGACGGAATTTGCCTCGGTAACGTCCTTTTTCAGAAATTTCGCTCTTGCCGGAACGTTGTAGAAAATATCGCGTATCATAATTGTCGTACCGTCCGGGCAGCCGCTCTTTTCATGGGAGATCTCCGTTCCTCCCTCGATCCTGTAGATCGTGCCGTAGGTCTCGTTTTTCTGCTTCGTCATTATCTCCACCCGTGAGACGGCGCATATGGAGGCAAGCGCCTCTCCGCGGAAGCCCAGGGTAAAAATATTGTCCAGATCGTTTTTTGTAACTATCTTGCTGGTGGCATGACGAAGAAACGCCTTCGGAACATCCTCGAACGCCATTCCGCAGCCGTCGTCGGTAACGCGGATGTACGTTGTGCCGCCGTTTTTTATTTCAACGGTAATATGCCGCGCTCCTGAATCTATTGAATTTTCCACCAGCTCCTTGACAACGGAGGAGGGGCGCTCGATGACCTCTCCTGCGGCAATAAGCTCCGATATTTCCTTACTGAGTACGTTGATCGCCGGCATTATATCCTCCCATACATCTCTCCGTATTTTCTGAGAGTATCCATGAACATTTTCAGATTCTGCTCCTGCATATAAAAGTCTTTACCGTGGACTTTCTCGTTTGCCTGTATCTTGAATTTAACATTTTTGCCGTCCTGGTCAAAGGTCATTTTTATGGTGTGCAGTCTCATGAGCTTTGAGAATTTTATAGACGTCATATTCTCCAGCCAGAGCGAACCGTTCTCCACCTGCACCCCCATAATATTGAACTTCACATACACCAGCCTGCCGTCATTGGTCAGACCTGCATAGCCGTAAGTATTATTCAATGCCGACGACGACAGCGCCACCTGTTTGCCGAAGCCGCAGTAAATGGGATTCCAGAACTGCGCGCCGTCAGCCGCTGCCATAAGGTACAGCATCATATTCTGTTGATTAAAGCTTGTCATTTCGTTCCCCTTATCCCAGCATTGCCGCCATATCCCTGAGCAGCTCACGGCACTCGCTGTCTGTCAATTCGTCTATATTCGTCCTTTCCAGCATTGCAAGGGCGTTCTCCCGGCTTGCTCCGCCGAAACTCATCTGTCCGGAATCCTGCCGTTTCTCCGGCTTCTCCGTCCTGTGAGCCGCCTCCATTTCCTCAAGAAGCGACCTTGCCCGATCTACCACCTTTACCGGAAGTCCGGCAAGCTTCGCCACGTCCACTCCGTAACTTTCGTCTACTCCGCCGGGAACGATCTTCCGCAGAAAACGTATCGTTCCCCCGTGCTTATTCACAGCGATGCTGAAATTCCGCACGCCCTCTATCTCGTCCTCCAGACCTATAAGCTCGTGGTAATGGGTGGCGAAGAGCGTCTTGCAGCCCAGCTTTCTGCTGGTGCAGATATGCTCTGCTACAGCGCGCGCGATGCTTACGCCGTCAAAGGTGGATGTTCCCCGTCCCACTTCGTCCAGAATGACCAGACTGTCCGGCGTGGCATTTTTCAGGATGTCCGCCACTTCGCTCATCTCCACCATGAATGTGGACTGTCCGGCAGTCAGGTCGTCGGACGCTCCGACTCTGGTAAATATCTTATCCACCACCGATATCCTGGCGGAATCAGCCGGAACAAAGCAGCCTATCTGCGCCATGAGCACGATAAGCGCCGTCTGCCGCATATACGTGGATTTACCGGACATATTCGGGCCTGTGATGATCGACATCCGGTTTGCCCTTGTGTCGATGTATGTATCATTGGGCACGAACATCTCGTCGTTCAGCATAAGCTCCACCACCGGGTGTCTGCCGCCCTTTATGTCGATAGCGCCGTCTATGGAGATATCCGGCTTCACGTACATATTCCGCAGCGAGGTGTCCGCGAAGGCGCAGAGCACGTCCACCGCAGCAACCGCGGAGGCAGTCTGCTGCACCGACGCAAGCTTCGTCGCCAGGAAGTCGCGTACCTCGGCGAAAATATCCGCCTCCAGACTCAGCGCCTTGTCCTTTGCCCCGAGAATGGTATTCTCCGCATTTTTCAGCTCCTCGGTAATAAACCGCTCCGCATTGGCAAGAGTCTGCTTTCTTATCCAGCCCTCGGGAATAAGATCGTAATAGGAGCGTGTGACCTCCAGATAGTAGCCGAAAACCCGGTTGAAGCCGATTTTCAGATTCCTGATGCCCGTTTTTTCACGCTCTCTCTGCTCGATGTCGTCGATTATCTCCCTGCCGTGACCCATAATATGCCGCAGCTCGTCCAGCTCCTTATTGAAGCCGTCCTTGATGACGCCGCCGTCCTTGACGGAAACCGGTGGCTCGTCCGTGATCGCGTTTTCCACCAGCCGGACGATTTCTCCCAGATCGGAGATCTCGCTGTTGTACCGCGCCAGCAGCTTTGAATCCGTCAGCTTCTCCAGCTCCTTTTTCAGAAGAGGAAGCTGCATCGCCGTTGCGGAAAGTGACTTGACATCTCTGGGATTAGCGGTCTTGTACATGATTTTTGTCATAAGACGTTCCAGGTCGAACGTCCTGTCCAGCAAACCGGAAATATCCGAGAGCACCACGCTCTTCTTGTACAGTGCCTCCACCGCGTCCAGACGCTCAATTATCTTCGCCGGACTTTTAAGCGGCTGCTCTATCCAGTTTTTCAGCATACGCCTGCCCATAGCCGTTTTTGTAGAATCCAGCACCCACAGCAGGCTGCCTTTTTTCTCCTTGTTCCGCAGAGTTTCCGTCAGTTCAAGATTCCGGCGGGCATTGAGGTCAAGTCCCATAAATGATTCGCCGCTGAGCAGGTTCAGGGATGTAAAGCCCGAAACTGAGGTTTTCTGGGTCTCGCGGATGTAGTCGAAAAGTCCGCAGAGAGCCGCGCAGTCCGCGCCGTCCTCGGTGATACCCAGCTCGGCAGACGACTTCACCCCGAAGATCTCGCAGACGATCCCCCTGTTTTTTGCCGTGTCGAAGCATTCACTGTCACGGAGAGTAACGGCGCAGCTCAGGCGCACTTTTATAAAGTCCGCGACCGCTTTCATTGAGAGAAAGCTGTCCGGGAAGATGACCTCCGCCGGCTGACACCGGGAAAGCTCGTTTATCACGCCAGCCTCGGCGTTCTTGCCCTCAAAAAGGCTGAGATCCGCCTCGCCGGTGGAAATATCCGCCGAGGCGACGCCGCAGGTCTTTTCCTTTTCATCGTAGAAAATGCTGCAAATGTAGTTGTTTCTGCCGTCGTCCAGCATACTGGATTCCGTCAGCGTACCCGGGGTGACTACGCGGATAACGTCCCTGACGACGATTCCCTTTGTCTCCGCCGGGTCGGTCATCTGCTCGCAGACCGCCACCTTTTTTCCCATGTCGATGAGCCGCTTGATGTACAAATCAGCCGCATGGTAGGGCACTCCGCACATAGGCGCACGCTCCTCCAGACCGCAGTCTCTTCCCGTAAGCGTAAGCTCCAGAGCCTTTGAAACAACGATAGCGTCGTCGAAGAACATCTCATAGAAATCTCCCAGCCGGAAGAAGAGAATACAGTCCTTATACTTGTCCTTGACCTCAAAATATTGCTTCATCATCGGTGAAATTTTACTTCTGTCGATTTCCACGAGCTATTCCCCTCTCATTTACACTTTTTCCACAAACTGCAACAGAATGTCAGAACATCATCAGCCGCATCCGCCGCAGGTCTCGCAGCTTCCGGAGCATCCCTGGGAGGGCTGGCAGGTGTCGGGGTCTTCGCCGTTGGCGCAGAGGGTGATTATCTGGTTCATGTTGTTGACGAGAGCCTCCAGAGCGCCCTGTGCGGCGGAAAATACTATCATATTCTTATTCGCCATGATCTTCTTGTAGTTGGACTTGATCCCCTCATCCAGCTCCTTGATCTTGTCAGTGTCCTTGTCCTCCTTGCAAAGCTCGGCGTTCAGCTCGTTTCTCATTCTGTCGAAGTCGTTTATCTGCTGCTGAAGCTCCGCATCGCTGTCGTTAGCCTGCTTCGCCAGATTATACGCGATATAGCGGTCGTCCGCCTGTAAAGCCTTGCCCAGTTCTCTTGTCATTTCAATAATATCCATTGTAAAATTCTCCTTTTAATTATATTATTATTTCAGTGTAACATCAGTTACATTGCAGTGATGTCCTTCATCAGATGCGTAGTCAGATTTTTCGTCAGATTGCATAAAAGTCGCGCAGGCAGGCTGACGCCTGTCAAGCAATTTTTGTGTGATATGACGGAAAATAAGCAAGCAGATGACGTGCAAAGCCGTCAGGAGTGCTTTGTGCGGTGTTGCCCTTTCTCTTTTTATTGATTAGGGCGTGTTGACACTATCCGAAATGCTCGGATTGCAGGTATATTTTTCGTATTTCAAGGCAAAAATCCGCAGGCATACTGTCGTATGGCAAGGATTTTTAACGCAGAAATACGGAAAAGATGCCTGTAAGACGGGCGTTGAGCGGTAGTGTCAATACGCCCTAAGAGGTGTGAGTTCAGTCAAAACATTTGTATCATAACAATCGCCGGTAAATATATCAACGGCATACCAGCCTGTAGTTACGCGGCGGTCGTCGTAGTCCTCATAAACATTGAAAACATAGTAAGTACTGTCATCAAATTTCTGTCTGTAATAATACGAAATATGCATGCCTTCATATTTCTCAATTTTCTGCCAAAGAAGTTCCGACGCTCTGCTGACACTGATTATCCGTGAATATTCGGCAAATGCCGCATCTATGTCGTCAAAGCTGTAGTCCCTGCCGAGAGATACATAAATATTTCCCCTGTATTTTTCAAGTTCAGCATTGTACTCATCCCGTGTCATTTCCGCATCATTAAGTTGAAACGTCGCCTGCTCCTCACCGTGATAACCCAAATCATTATAGAATTTTGCGATAATATTTATCTGATCGTTTTCAAGCCGATTGAATATTTCATATTCGATACCCTGCCCTATGTTATAATGAATAATACTTCCGTTATCCTCATAATATCCGATATCGCCGTATGAGCCCATTTTGCCGAGAGAAATAAGCTCATTATCATAAGTATATATATCGCACGAAGCAGCATGACTGGTATCGGGTGAAATTATAAGTTCGGGTGTTCCGTCGGCATTCAGGTCATATATTGAAAAAGCCGAATGCTCTATAATATCATTACCCAAAAAATATTCGTCTGATTCCATGAAATCAAACAGCGCCTGTTTATAGACATTCTGCCAGTTGTTTAGTTTTGGAACAGTTGCAGGCGGTATTGTTTTTGCTTCTGTCCCGGCTTTTACCGTACTTTCGGGAATCGTCTCAGATAATCTGCTTTCGGATGTCCGACCTTCGCAGCCTGTCAGTAAAAACACCGCACACACCGCACATAAAAACTTTTTCATATGATTTTACCTATTACCGCCCAGTTCATAGCGTCGATTATCTCAACATCCACAAACTGCCCGATAAGAGAGGTGTCCCCCTCAAATTCGACTATGATAAATTCATTGCTTTTTCCGGCGATATAGCCCTTTCGCTTCTTGGAAACATCCTCCGCAAGAACGCGCATCCGCCTGCCGATAAACCGCTTATAGCTCTCCGCAGAAATGCTGTGCTGCAAATCGAGAAGCCTCCTCATGCGCGCGGATTTCTCCTCATCCCGGGTCTCGTCCTGAATTTCCGCAGCCTTTGTTCCCGACCGTCTGGAGTAGATAAAGGGGTAGATGTTGTCAAACTTCACGCGCTCTATCACATCAAGAGTGCCCTGAAACTCCCCCTCCGTCTCGTTGGGAAAGCCCACGATAATGTCGGTTGTAAGTGAAAAATCAGGGTCGCGGCGGCGTATCCCGTCCACGGTCTCCAGGTACTTCTCTACCGTATACCGCCTGTTCATCCGCTCCAGCACGCCGTTATCTCCGCTTTGCAGGGGAAGATGCAGATGCTTCGCCACCTTTTCGCAGTCGAAGATCGCGTCAATAAGCTCCTTGGAAGCATCCTTGGGGTGGGACGACATAAAGCGGATCGTGAAGTCGCCGTCGATGCCGTTCAGCCTCCGGAGAAGCCGCGGAAAGGCGTTTTTCTCGCCGAGATCGTTGCCGTAGGAATTCACGTTCTGCCCCAGAAGCATAATTTCCTTGCAGCCCTCCGCCGCAAGCTGCTCCACCTCGGCGACGATATCCTCCTGCCGCCTGCTTCTCTCCCGTCCGCGGACGTAGGGGACGATGCAATAGGTGCAGAAATTGTTGCAGCCGAACATTATGGGCACGCTCGCCTTGAAGCTGCACGAGCGCACCTGCTCTACTGACTCGGAGAAGTCGTCGTACTCCTCTATATCCATTCCGAATTTTCGCCCTTTAAGGCAATCCAGCAGCAGTCCGGGGATGCTCCGTATCGCCGAAGTTCCCACCACGAAATCCACCTGACGGTAAGATTTTTTTATCCTCTCCGAAATATGGCTCTGCGCAGTCATGCAGCCGGAAATTCCGATAATAAGGGACGGTTTCAGTTCTTTCAGCTTCTTCATGCTGCCGATTATTCCAAAGACTCTGTCCTCCGCACTTTCACGTACAGCGCAGGTGTTGAGTATGATAAGGTCAGCCCGAGTCTCGTCCTCGGTAAAGCCGTAGCCGAGTTTTTTCAGCATACCCTTTATTTTTTCTCCGTCGGAGACGTTAAGCTGGCAGCCGAAGCTCCGCACGTAGGCGAGCCTGGGAGAATCGTCCAATATCTGGTTTATCTCTGAAAATATCCGGTTATCCGTGTTCATCTTTGTCAACAGCACCTCCTTTTCTATAACCATATAATTATACCATATTTACGTTCTTTTGGCAAGTCCCAAACGAGAAAAAAGGTGCGGCATTTCCGAAAACGCTATGGCAGGGCTTGTGACGGAGTCCCAAATCGGCGCAGCAGATAAACACCGGGTTTCCAAAGGGACAATGTCCCTTTGGCAGAGTCCAGAGGCAGCGCCTCTGGCAGGGTTTGGGGCAGCGCCCCACGGTCGACCGCAGGTCGACGATGCCTTTAGGCGCCCTGCAAGGGGTGAATCCGAAAACAGTCCAGTGGACTGTTTTTGGAGAGGGGACGCTCTGCAAGAGAGAGCGTCCCCTAAAAC
>JAGBGT010000042.1 GCA_017935865.1 Ruminococcus sp.
AGGCAGGGAGAAATTTTCCCTGCCTTTTTGGTAACTGAAATTTTCCTGTAGCCGCGAAAGAAATAAACCAGGAGTTTTAAGGGGACGCTCTCTCTTGCAGAGCGTCCCCTCTCCCAAAACAGTCCACTGGACTGTTTTGAAATTCACCCCTTGCAGGGCGCCTAAAGTAAGCATCGACCTGCGGTCGATATGGGACTCTGTCCCATGCCCTGCCAGAGGCGCTGCCTCTGGACTCTGCCAAAGGGACATTGTCCCTTTGGAAACCCGGTGTTATCGGCTGCGCCGATATGGGACTCCGTCCCAAACCCCGGTGTTATCGACCGCCCCAGGGATTCTGGCTGCCTGAACCTGCGCTTACCGCAGTTCCTCCGGTGATCGTTCCGTCTGCATAAACCCTGACAGCATCGTCTGTCTTAACAAGATCAGTTCCGCTGACTGTTCCGCCCGTATAGCAGGAATAACCGGAAACATTAAGAGACGGTGATCCCATACCCTGCATTGTCGTAAATGAAACAACAACATTTCCGCTGCCGTCTGCAATTGTAAACAGCGTATTTGCCGCGACCGTGCCGCTGCCCTGCGACGAACACTCAGCCACAACAGCGCCGCTTGTATTCTTCGTGCCGTCGCAGTCAATGCACTCCTGTCCGTTTGCAATTACAACACCGCCGGACATTGTAATGCTTCCGTTGGAATCAAAGGCATCGTGGTCTCCGCTTGCGGACTGAACGATAGCGATTCCGCCTGAGATCTCTAATGTGTGGTCTCCGCCGCCAGTCATTCCGCCGCCCGGCCACCAGCCCATGTTGTTGCCGTTGCCGGAGTTATCTGCGCCGCCTGCTGCGTTATATCCGTCATCGCCTGCCTTGACAATGACCGTGCCGCTCTTCTGGTAGATATTATTTCCCTCGATGCCCTCATAGCACTTGGGAACATAGATGTTGAAATCAGCCGCTGCACCGCCCTGTTTGCCCAGGACAACGTCGCTGTCGGAGTGAACCGCATCATCGGCAGAGGAAAGCTTCAGATTGCCGCCCTGGATGCTGAGCTGACCGGCGCAGTGAACAGAGTCGTCAGAGCTGTCAACGATGATCGTACCGCCGTTTACCGTAATGTTTCCGCCGCTCTGATATGTTGTGCCGGCAGCATCGTACAATCCGACCGCCTTGATGCCCTTTGCGGAAATGTCAGTTTTGTTGGAATTGCCGTCCTGCATACCGCCGCCCCAGCCGCCGGGAAATCCGCCCTGGTTGCCGCCTGTGCTGCCGGAAGAACCGCTCGCCGTAAAGCCTGAGCCTTGATATGTGTATATGTCGATATTTCCGCCGTTGATGACAACATCCTGCTCGCCGGAAATTCCGTCTGCGTAGGAATCAATATCAACAGTACCGCCGTTTATCGTAACAACGCCGTAGGACTTATCTGTAGCCGTATCTGTAGACGTAGATTTTATGCCGTCGCCCTGCTGAGTCTTTACAACAAGGTCAAGAGTTGAAAAATCCGTGTCCTTGCTGTTGCCGATAGTAACACTGTCCTTGCCTCTGATGCCGTCATCAACAGCATTGACAGTCAGGCTGCCGTTGATGATCTTGATGTCGTTCTTGCACACGATAGCGTCGTCCGTATTGCCGTTTACTGTAAGAGAGCCTGTTCCCTTGAACTTTATGTCGTCTCTCGCAAAAACAGCGCCCTCGACGTTATTCACATTTCCGTCGGCGTCAGTATATGTCTCGTTATGAGCCGTGCCGTCGGAGATCGTGTTTACCGTGCCGCTCTTGGCGACGATCTGTACTTCGTCGCCAACAGACTGCACATATATGGGAGAGGTAGTTGTATTTGTAATATCCGCGCCTGCAAGGTCAAGCTCCACAACTCCGCCGGGGTAAGCAGTCTTGTCAACGTTTACCACGATCTGGACTTCCTTTGCCTCGCCCTGAACGGAGAATATGCCGGGCTGAGTGATAGTCAGCCTGCCGTTTTCCACCGCGGCAACATCGGCAGGAGCGTCTGACAGAATAGATGTTCCGCTGAGTGATATTGAGTATGCACCTGCCGGATCGGGTGTAATAACGCTTGAACCGTTTCCAGCCGGGTCAACGCTGTTATAAATTGTAACTGTAGAAGCCTGTACAAAATCGGCAGAACCGTTTACAGTCGCTGCTGTACCTGTAGAGGCATTTGTGAAATTGTATGTGCTGCCTGCCTTGATCTCCGCAGAGCTGATAATTGCATACGCATATTTCTTTTTCCAGGAATCTGCATTAACACCTGCGCCCAGGAGAGCATTTGCCTTTTTCCAGCAGCCGTCAGTCTCGGAGGACGCAACGAAATTCATGACCATAGTACCCTGTGTTGTACCGCTCATAATAGCAGTATCAGCCTGATTATCCGTGGCTGTAACAACAACAGTACCGCCTGTGATATTGATTCCGCCAACAGCCGTCAGACCGCGGTCGCCGCCGCCGAAAACAGTTCCACCGCTGATGCCGATAGTCGTCTGTGCCTGGATCGCGTCGTTTCCTGCCTTGACAGAGACCGTGCCGCCCTCAATGGAAACGCTGCCCTGAGAGGACTTCAGTCCGTCGCCCTCCGCGTCAATATTGACAACAGCCGTATCTTTTACCGTCACGGAGGTCTTTCCCTTAACGGCGTCTGTCTTGTCTGTCGCATTCAGAGTGTCGATGTTAACAGTACCGCCTGTGAACTTCACATCATTGTTGCAGGCGACCGCATCCTGAGTATTTGCGGTGATCGTGAGTACGCCTGTACCCAACTCTCCGCCCTTGAATGTGATATCGTCCTTTGCCTCGATGACCGCCATTCCCAGGGAATCCCCAGCGTAAGCAGTATCGCCGTCAGAGATAGTGTTGGTTGTACCGTCAACAATATTGACCGACGTATTTTCCGCATTTATAACATAAATTGCAGGCGCGCTCTTGCCGCTGATGCTCGCATTGTTGAGGAAGATCTTGACCGTTCCGGCATCCACCGTCTCATCGGGGATATTAACCGCGATCTGTCCGTCGTCCAGCGTTCCGTCAACGTAGAACGAACCGGAGTGGCTGATAGTGATGACCGAGCCGTCAACAGCCGCATTTTCGCCCTCGACTGTAGCAGATGCGCCGTTCAGGTGAATGTATGTTACGTCTGTTTCCGGATCTTTCTCTTTCCAGGATTCGGGAAGCTCTGTCAGAATCTTGGCGTCATATTTCTGGATAGCAAGGGCGTCCATAGCCGTAATGCCGTCGCCGCGGTTATAAACATCGGCATTATCCTCTCCCTGGGCGGAAAGCGAGTATTTGTCGGCATTTCCGATAGCCTGGAGGATAACTGTCGCGTCAGCGATGTCAACAATGCCGTCGTCGTTTGCATCGCCGTAAACAGTGGCGTCTGCGGAGGCTGAAACAGCCGTCACAGAGATCGCGGCTGCCGCAGCAATGACCGCAGAGGAAAGACCTGCCCATAGGCTTTTTTTACTTAATTTTTTCATAATGAATCAAACTCCTTCCGGGACTTGTATCCATACGGAGCTTATCCTGCGAATACGAGTCCTGATTTATTTTTCGGGTTTTCCGTTGTCTATGGTTAGATTATACAGTTTCTTTCTTAAAATAATCTTAAAATACCGACTGGCGGCGAAAAAAATAATATTTCTGATTTTCGCAGATATTTCGCGAAATTTTCCTCCGGCATGATACTGATTAAATATTTTTATTTGTATTTGCGTAATAATCTTTAAAGATGTGTCAACAATATAAACATAAATTTATCTGGGAGGAATAATAATATGAACAAGAAGAAAATCCCCGTTCCCGAGCCTGACAAGGACGGTCTGGAGTACCTGTTCCCATCGGCATCCTGGAGCGACATGACGGGAATGGTCCCAGCGAACAACGATCCGGAGACAATTTCCGAAAGCTATGAGGAGGTCTATCCTTATCTGCCGAAATACCGCGGGAACTAAAAGCCGTTATGACCCTCTCCCTTTCATGGTGGGCTTGTTGACAGTCTGCGGACGCTTTTTTACTGAGTGTCCGCAGATATTTGTCTCCCTGACATTTTTATTTCCATGCCTTTGTACATATGCACCAAATTCAACTTAAATAAATTAATGGATATGCCGAAAATTAAATTCTCTCTTTATTTTTTAATTAAACTATGATATAATTGATATATATTAATTGATAAGGAGTCAGGCTGTCTATGAAAAACGGCGTTAAAATGATAGATATTGCCAATAAGATCGGCGTAAGCGTTGTTACTGTGTCCAATGCCCTCGCCGGTCGTGACGGCGTAAGCGAGCAGATGCGCAGACAGATCTGCGAAACAGCCGCGGAAATGGGCTATAAACCCTCCAACACCGGCACTTCCAGAAAAAAAACCGAGCCGCCCAGATTGGGAAAATCCGTAGCTATTCTCACCTCAGAACGCTTTATAGGCTCTAAGGGCACTTTCTACTGGGAGCTGACCGCCAATATTTCCAACAGACTTTCCTCTATGAATGTGCTGACAGTCTACGAATGTGTCACCAGGGAAAATGAAAAAAGCTGCATTCTTCCCAATACCGTTTCGGATAAAAAGGTGGACGGCGTTCTCGTCATAGGTCAGCTTAAACGCGAATATATCCGTGATCTGAGCAGTATCAGCCAGCCGCTGATCTTCGTGGATTTCTATGACAGCCGCTTCAGCGTTGATTCGGTCAATTCCGACAGCTACCACGGCAGCTATATCCTCACCGATCATCTCGTAGAAAAAGGACACAAAAAAATCGGCTTTGTGGGCACGATCAACGCCACCAGCAGCATAAACGACCGCTTTCTTGGCTATATAAAATGCCTGCTGGAAAACGGTCTGGAATACCGCAGCGAATGGCTTCTTGGAGACCGCGACGATACGGGGACTCTCTTCGACCGCATGGATTTCCCGGAAGAAATGCCAACCGCTTTCGTCTGCAACAGCGATGAAACAGCTTTCCGTGTCATCTCAGCCCTCCGCTCCAAGGGGATACGCGTTCCCGAGGATATTTCCGTAGTGGGCTATGACAATTATACGGTCTCCAATATCTGCATACCAGCCATTACCACGGTGGAGGTGGATCTGGACAAAATGGCTTCCGAAACCGTTTCGCTGATGGCTAAAAAGCTGGCTGACCCCGGATTTTCCGGAGGGAGAAAAATGATAAGCGGCAGTCTTATTGTCAAGGACAGCGTACTTGATCTGAG
Source organism: Ruminococcus sp. (assembly GCA_017935865.1). GTDB lineage: Bacteria > Bacillota > Clostridia > Oscillospirales > Ruminococcaceae > Ruminococcus. The sequence goes on from JAGBGT010000042.1 coordinate 5,223, forward strand.
GCAGCACCGCACAGAAAAACTTTGAAGGTTGGAGTGTAATATGCTTATCAAAAATTTTTTCGGTCACCTTACCACTATACTTAAACACCGCCATATGGTCATGCGGCACTGCTTCCGGGCAGGTATTCCCCTGCGCGGACTGCTCCACGATCTGTCGAAATTTTCGCCTGCGGAATTTATTCCCGGTGTAATTTATTTCCAGGGAAACAGAAGTCCCAACGAGGCGGAAAGAGAACAGGACGGATTTTCCCGAGCATGGATGCACCACAAGGGAAGAAACCGCCATCACTTCGAGTACTGGACGGATTACTGCCCCGGAACAGGGCTTATGGAGCCAGTGCGGATGCCGGACGTTTTTGTCTACGAAATGTTCTGCGACCGTGTTGCGGCTTCAAAAATATACCTTAAAGAAAATTACGATCAACGCTGCCCTCTGGAATATTTCCTGCGTGCGAAACCGCGGCGGAAGATCGAGGCATCAACCTCAAAAAGGCTGGAATTTCTGCTGACTCTGCTTGCGGAAAAGGGCGAGGACGCGGCATTTGATTTTATCAGAAGGAGGAAAAAGCCTTGGCACGTTTAAAAAAGACTATGCTTGCGGCAGCGGCTGTTTTCAGCCTTGTTTCCTGCGGTCAGGCAAGTCCGGATATCGAGCTTTCAGCGGTCAACGTCTACGAAAACAGCGGCGATTCTCAGTCTGAGGAGGAAAGCAGCAGCGCTCCGGAGTCCGTTTCCGTCCCGGAAAAAAGCGAAAATGTCAGCGTAAAGGTCGACGTTCAGCGGACTTTCGACAGCATGAACCTGAAAGAGAAGATCTGCCAGATGATAATTGCGACCCCGGAATCTCTGGCAAATTACTACAGCTTTACATATATGGACGACTGGTTCAAGGAATGTTATAAAAACTATCCGGTAGGCGGATTCGTCTATTTTTCAGGGAATATCTCCTATTCCGACCAGCTACGGCAGCTTCTTGCAGATACTCAGGAGCTTGCTCAGGGCGAAGGTGCGGGAGTATTTCAGGCGGTCGACGAGGAGGGCGGCTCTCTGACAAGGGTAAGCTCCGCCCTGGGGATATATCCTACCGACGACATGAGCAGCTACGGCAGTCTCAACGACACCTGGGAAACGTATACAGCCGGCGCAACGATCGGCGGATATCTGGCGGACTATGGCTTCAACGTCGACTTTGCTCCCGTGGCGGACGTGGATCTGAACCCATATAATGAGCTTGGCTCACGGATATTCAGCAGCGACCCCACAGTGGTTTCCGATATGACCTCCGCTTTCGTCCGCGGACTTAACTCAAAGGAAGTGTGCAGCACGCTGAAACACTTCCCGGGACTCGGCGCAGGCGGCGGAAACACTCACTATGGCTCGGTGTACATCGACCGTACCTACGATCAGCTTAAACTGGCTGAATTTCCGGCTTTCAAGGGCGGAATAGATGCCGGTGCGGACTTCGTCATGGTGGGACATCAGATGATTTTTGCCGCGGAGGAGATCGACGGTAAGGAGCTTCCGGCAGACCTCTCCCCTACCGTGGTCACGGACTGGCTAAGGGGCGAGCTGGGGTTCGACGGACTTGTAATTACCGATTCCCACAGCATGGATTCGATCACCGGGTATTATGACAGCGGCGAGGCTGCGGCTATGGCGGTGGAGGCAGGATGCGATATTATTCTTATGCCCTACAACCTGGAGGATGCGGTGGAGGGGCTGATCTCCGCCGTTAACTCGGGAAGGATCGGCTTCGATCGTATCGACGAAAGCGTTCTGAAAATTCTGCAAAAGAAGTTTGATATGGGGATACTTTGATTTAATATAATAATTGCTGCATCAAAATCTCATTTTGTTGCAGCAATTTTTAAATTGTAATAATTTTTGTGACTTACTCTAAATTGATTATAGGGCGTTTGGCAGTTGTCACAAAAATAATTAAAAATTTGAATATGTGTTGACTATTTTGGAATTATATGGTAATATATAGAAAAGATATCTTTTACTGGCATCTCCCCTTTCACACGCATTGGCATCCACAAACAGCTAACGACAGAAACGGAGGTAATTATGTCACAAAAAACAATTCACAAGAAGATATTATCGTGTTTGATGGCTGCATTTGTCTGCCTAACAGCAATGCTTGGATTCTTTCATTCAAACACAAAAACAACAGCAAGTGCTTTTACACCAGGAATTATGTTCGGACAGGACTACCGACTGAAAAGCGCTGACACTTTGAAGTATATAACATACAGCAACGGTCTTGTTTGCACATCTAAACAAGCAGGAAATTCAAATCAGATCTTTAGAGCCTGTTTAGTATCTCGCTGCGCACATCTTTTCGGCAGATTTTTCACCTGAACTTCGTCGAAAAACCTTGAAATGCGTCAGCATTCCTGCGGCTTTTCTCCTTGTCAGTTGAAAAATCTGCTCGAAAATCTGCACA
>JAGBGT010000043.1 GCA_017935865.1 Ruminococcus sp.
AACGCCCGTCTTACAGGCATCTTTTCCGTATTTCTGCGTTAAAAATCCTTGCCATACGACAGTATGCCTGCGGATTTTTGCCTTGAAATACAAAAAATATACCTGCAATCCGAGCATTTCGGATAGTGTCAACACGCCCTAGACAGGATGGTGCAAACGAACTGTCAATAATTCTTTTCTTCCTTAATATTATAACAGCTTTCAGACAGCCTGTCAAGAGTCATTTTTGCTGCCACTATTATTACAAATCGTAAATTTAGGGTAAAAAGTCAGGATTTTCAGGTATTCAAATCGGAAAAATAATGGTATAATCTAATCATAGAAAGAGAACAGAACAACGATAAAGCTTAGGAACAAAGCCTTGTCAAAGGTTTTCCAGGTTCTCTTGAATCAAAAAAATAATTATACCTAATGTATAAATATTGTGAATTATTTCAGAGGTGTGTATTATGATGACAACTACTATTAAGAGAATGATAAAGAAAGCTACAGCTATCGTTTCCGCAGCAGCTATGGCAGGAACAATGATGATATCCGCAGCAGGCAGCACGTTCGCGGCAAGCGAGGGCGTGGACGCAGCCGAGATCCGCGAGAAGATCAACAGAATAGGCATTCTGGTAAACGAAGCCCGTGAAGCGGAGGGGCTGCCCCCAATGTATATCGTCCCCTACCTCAACGAGCTTTCCGAGATGAGAGCCGAAGAGATCTCCGTGGATTTTTCTCACACGAGCAGGGGAAAAAGATTTTCCTCGATCATCGACACCGATATCGTGGACTACTACATTACAGCAGAGAACATCGCAGCCGGCAACAGCACTGCGGAGGATACAATGGAGCAGTGGAAGGATTCCCCGAAACACTGGGAAGCTATCATGAACCCAAATCTGACGCATATGGGCATCGGCGTCTACTACGACCCCGATTCAGACTACGGCTGGTACTGGCAGCAGCTCTTCGTTATGACAGAACAGGAATTTGATGACCAGTATCTTCCATCCGAAAACGAGATCGTTCCCCAGGCTGAGGGAGATGTCAACGGCGACGGCGTCATTGATACGTATGACTACCTGATGCTGACAGACTACCTCCGCAAGAAGAACAGCGATCTCCCGGCTTACATGAACGAGGCTCAGCTTGAAACGGCAGACGTTTTCAGAGACGGCATAATCTCCGAGGCTGACGCAAAAGTCATGATGCGATACCTTCTCGGCGAATACAAGTCTCTCCCGTTCGTATTCTGACAGCCTGCAAAGAAATCTTCTTCCGGATATACACATCAGGAACTCCGCTCAGCTTTTTGGGCGGAGTTTCTGCGTTTTACAAGACACGATCCAGAGCGCGTCTGACTCGGGATGTCATCAAACAAATCCGATAAATTTCTATTGAAATCTCCGAATAAATATGTTATAATATTATTAACAAAAATTTCGGGGATAAAAAATGGATAACATAATTTTTAGTGAAAATATTCGCAGAAAAGCAGAGCCTGTTCCGCCAATTCCGGAGAAAGAAACTGAGAAGCTTGAAGAGATCACCGCAGAGTTCATCAGCGACGCTGTGACCTCCAGAAAGAGTCCGCTGGATTGGCTGAAAAAGAAATTCAAAAAGAATAAAGTAAAAGGCGGCGACAAGGCGGCTGAACAAATTGCCGCTCACGTCAACGCCTGTGAGAAAAACCTTGACGAACTGAATAGGGTCAGGGAAAATGGCGGAACACGGGAGGACTGGCTGGAGAGGGCAATTGCAGTCAGCGCGGAAGTATTGGGCAATGAGAAAGCTGTGCAAACTGCCCGGCTTGTCTCTAAAGCCGTCAAGGAGTCCAACGAAGCCGTTCTGGAGATAACCACGAAAACTACAGATCCTGTCGGCGGCGATATCAAAGCCGCCGGAGGCATCGTGGACAGCGAGAGCGCTATAAAAATAAGCTCACTCGCTCACGCTATCTGCAAAGACGTGGGAATTGCCGCCGCTATCGGTGCGGTTTGCAGCGGTGCGTCGAAGTATACGGAGATAAGGCAGGAGCGTCTTGCCGGACTCAAAGTAGAAAACGCCGCCGCCAGAATAATCACGGAATCCGCAAAAGGAGCATCCTCATCAGCCGTTACCATCGCCATCGCCGGTGCAATAAAATATGCCGCGCTAAACAGGGTGGTCTCCGCGCTTCCAAAGGACATTTCGGATACAGCCTGCGCAAATATAGCATTTTCTGCGGTTGAGCAGGTCAAGATCGCCTATATGACCGCCAGCGGAGAGATCACGGCATCGGAAGCTCTGGAAAAAAGTGCGGATGCTGCCACTGCCGCTGTCGGCGGGATCATCGGCGCAGAGCTTGCAGCAAATGGCGGAGCTGTTCTCGGAGCTAAGATCGGAGGATTTACCGGGACATTATTCGGCCCGGCAGGAACTGCTGTAGGAGTTGCCATCGGCGGAACTATTGGCAGGATATGCGGAACTTTGCTCGGAAAAGCCGCCGGAGTGCGGATAGGACAAATGGTTTCCTACGGCAGAAAATGCGTCGCCAGAACAGCAATGGATCTCATTAAGAACACAGCGAAAAAAATAGCCGGAGGCGCTAACGCTCTGAGATCCAAAAGAGAAATTTTTGCGTAGGACAAGCAATGGTTAAGAAATCGGATATGAAAAAAGGCTGCTGCAACTGAAAATTGCAGCAGCATTGTATTATTCTGTCATCAATTCCTGGAACGTCCTGACGTACTCGTCTGCCGACGCCGACCAACTGTAATCACAGCTCATGGCACGCTTGACTAACGCCTCCCAGCGAGGCTTATTTTCATAGTCACGCTTTGCCCGGCGAACCGCGTCAAGCATATCGTCTGCATTGATCGTGCGGAATGTAAAACCATTTCCATTTACACCGCCGTTATCGCGGACAGTGTCTTTCAGACCACCTGTTTCGCGGACGATAGGTGCAGCGCCGTATCTCATGGCTATCATCTGCGCAAGTCCGCAAGGCTCGCTGGACGACGGCATGAGGAACATATCAACTCCTGCGTATATCTTCCTGGAAAGCTCCGGAATAAAGCCCACAGTGACAGATACCTTTCCCGGATAACGCCGTCCCATTTCGATGAAAAATTCCTCGTAGATCCGCTCGCCGCTGCCCAGAACGGCAAATTTCATTCCGCTCTTCACTATCTCCTCGAACACACTGCGAATCAAGTCTATGCCCTTGTGACGCACAAATCTTGTGACGATGCCGATTATCGGTTCATCTCCCGGATCAAGGTCAAGCTCTTTTATCAGCTCCGCCTTACAGTCCGCCTTGCCCGAAATATCGTCCTTTGAAAAATGGCTGTATATCAGAGGATCCTTGCCCGGGTCAAACGTATCCATATCAATTCCGTTAAGAATGCCCTTGAGCTTATCCGTCTTAGTCCGCAGGATCCTGTCCAGCCCGGCGCCGTACCAAGGGTCAAGCAGTTCGCCGGCATATGTAGGGGAAACGGTAATTATCTTATCCGCCGACTCCAGCGCACCTTTAAGCATATTGATATAGCCGTCGTACTCCAGTATCCCGGAATTATAAGATGGAATACCCATAAGCTCATCCAGCACTTCCCTGCCGTATTTGCCCTGGTACTCGATGTTATGTATGGTAAACGCCGTTTTTATCCTGCCATAACCCTGCTGATACTTGTAATAAAGCCGGTAATAGACCGGGATAAGAGCTGTCTGCCAGTCGTTGCAGCTTATGATGTCCGGCTGAAAAGCTATATATTTCAGCATTTCCAGAACGGCTCTGTCAAAGAAAACAAACCGCTCGCAGTCGTCGTAGAATCCGTACAGACCGTCCCGATCGAAGTAGTACTCGTTATCAATGAAATAATATGAAATGCCGTCTCTCTCCGCATAGAAAATACCGCAGTACTGCTTCCGCCAGGAAACGTCAACCGTGATATTTGTTATCAACTGCATATCCTCCCGGAGTTCTCTCGGAACGGCGCGGTACAGCGGAATTACAACGGCACAGCTATGACCTTTGGCGCTTATCGCCTTTGGAAGCGAGCCTACTACATCGGCAAGACCGCCGGAGGCTGCATAGGGAACAGCCTCACTGGCAGCAAAAAGAATATTCATTTTATCATTTGCCCTCCGAAACTGCCAAAGGGATCATATCTTGCCGTTTTTGTTGATATATACGGGATAAGTCGCAGAGCCGGTCAGCACCTTGCTGTCGCTGATCTCCACATTCTTATCAGTGATAACGGAGGTTATGCTGCAATCGTTTCCGATAACAGTGCCCTGCATGATGACTGAGTCCTTGACCACGGTATCCTTGCCGATCTTAACGCCTCTGAAAATAACAGAATTTTCAACAGTGCCCTCGATAACACAGCCGTCGGCAATGAGAGAATTTTTGATGTTTGATTCAAGACCGTATCTTGCAGGTCCATTGTCGCCGACCTTAGTGAAAACAGGCATATTGTTCTTGAAGAGACCTGTTCTCTTGTCAGCATCCAGGAGCATCATATTAGCGGCGAAATAGCTGTCCATTCCGTCAATGCGCACGAAGAAATCCTTGTGCTCATAGCCCATGATCTTGTACTCGTTGTTTCTGCTCTGGAGGATCTCCCTTGTAAAGCTGCAAACATTTCTGCTTGCTGCGTCAAAGACGATCTTCTTGAGAACATCCTTGCTGATAATGAGCATTTCCAGCCAGTGATTGCACTCGCCGGACACTCTGGGATTCACCAGCACGCTTCTGACGGTGTTGTCGTCATTAAATTCGAGAATAGTCGTGCTGGGATTTTTTTCTCCGTCATATGCGCCCTTGCCGTAAACCAGGGTAATATCAGCCTCTGTGTCGATATGCTGGCGGAGGACAGGGTTGAAGTCGATAGTCGTCACTACATCGCAGTTCGCCAGAATAACGTGCTGCGCCTTTGAGTGCTCAACAAAGCTCCATATATTGCTCAGAGCGTCAAGTCTGCCCTGGTAGATGCCGCCTGTCTGGCTATAGGGAGGGAGAAGATGGAGTCCGCCCTTTTTGCGTGCGAGATCCCAGTCTCTTCCTGAGCCGAGATGATCCAGCAGAGAGCCGTAGTTGGACTTTGTAATAACGCCCACCTCGGAAACGCCGGAATTAACGAAATTGGAAAGAGGAAAATCTATCAGTCTGTAGCGTCCGCCAAAGGGAATAGATCCCATTGTTCTCTGCTTCGTAAGCTCGCTGACATAGGAGTCGTGCATACTTGCGAAAATCAGTCCCAAAACATTATAATTAACACTGCTCATTGTTCTACCTCCGCTCAGATATTTTCGCCGATGATCTCTTTCGGCTCAACGGACTTGCCGCTTGAAACTGTAACATTATGTCCAACGACTGAAATTCCCCAGTCGTCCCTGTTATCAACCTGCTCGGGGCTTTTGCCGATATGTGCGCCGCCCTCGATCACGCAGTCGCTGCCCACAATGGCGTACTCGACCACAGCTCCTGCCTTGATCACCGTACCGGGCATAACGATGCTGTAATTAACAGTTGCACCCTCCTCAACGGTAACGCCGGCGAAGAGCACAGAGAAATCCACAGAGCCGTCAACATTGCTGCCCTCGGCGATCATGGAATTTTCGACCTTTGCGTTGTCGCCGATATACTGAGGCGGCATATAGCTGCTTCTGGAGTAGATCTTCCAGCTCTTATCATAGAGATCCAGCGGAACGCTGGGGCTGAGCAGATCCATATTTGCCTCCCACAGGGAATCGAGAGTTCCTACATCCTTCCAGTAGCCCTCGAACTCGTATGCAAAAAGTCGCTGCTTATCGCGGAGCATGGACGTGATAATGTCCTTGCCGAAGTCCTTTGACCAGGGTTCTCCCTTTTCGCGCTTGGCATTTGCGTCGTTTTCGTTCTCGATGAGGTATTTCTCCAGCTTATCCCAACTGAAAACGTAAATACCCATAGAGGCAAGGGTGGACTTAGGCTCTTTCGGCTTCTCAACGAAATCTGTGACCTGATTCTTGTCGTCGCAGATCATGATTCCGAAACGGGATGCCTCAGCCAGCGGAACGTCGATAACGGAAATAGTGCAGTCCGCATTGTTTGCAACGTGGAAATCCACCATCTTGGAATAGTCCATTTTGTAGATATGATCGCCGCCCAGAACAACAACGTAATCCGGGTCATAGCGCCTGATGAAGTTCATATTCTGGTATATGGCGTTGGCAGTACCCTCGTACCATGAAGCGCCTGCCTGCGACTCATAAGGAGGCAGAACGTGAACGCCGCCGTTCATCTTATCCAGATCCCAGGGCTGACCGTTGCCGATATACTCGTTGAGCACCAGGGGCTGATACTGAGTCAGCACGCCGACGGTGTCGATGCCGGAATTAGTGCAGTTTGAGAGAGGGAAGTCGATAAGGCGGTATTTTCCGCCATAGGGAACAGCAGGTTTTGCGACATTTTTAGTAAGAGCATACAATCTGCTTCCCTGTCCTCCGGCAAGGAGCATAGCCACAACCTTTTTCTTTGTGTACATAGATATTCCTCCTGATATATAGTTGAGTATTTAAATTAGTTTATTTATTTTCCCCGGCAGAAGACGCCTTTTTAGAACGGCTGCTTTTCTTTACCGTGGTTTTTTTCGTTTTTTCGGACTCCAGACCCTCTCCGTCGGATCTGACAGCCTTTTTCTTCTCCGCAGGAACTTTCAGATACATTACAGAGAGAGGAGCAAGCGTCATGGAAATACTCTCGTCAAAGCCGTGCATAGGCTCTTTTTCAGATCTGTAGGACTTCGCCGAAGCGCCTTTTCCGCCAAATTCCGGGGCATCCGTATTGAAAACGACTTTATATGTGCCCTTACGCGGCACGCCGATGCGGTAATCCTCGCGCTGAACGGGAACAAAGTTGCACACTGCGATGATCTCATTGCCGCTGTCGTCGATACGCCTGAACGCAATTACGCTCTGCTTGTAGTCGTCATTGGAGATCCAACTGAAACCGTTCCAGGAGTCGTCATTCTCCCACAGCGGAGAATTTTCCAGATAGAATTTGTTCAGTTTCTCTGTAAACTTGCTGATACGGCCGTTATACTCGTTTTCCTTGGGGAGATCCCAGTCCAACTGCGTCTTGAAATTCCACTCGTTATACTGGGCAAATTCCTGCCCCATAAACAGAAGCTTCTTTCCGGGATGCGCCATCATATAAGCAAGAAAAGCGCGGTAGGATGAGAATTTGTTTTCGCCCTCTCCCGGCATCTTATTTATCATGGAGCACTTTCCGTAAACCACTTCGTCGTGGGATATGGGCAGGATATAGTTCTCCGAAAAAGCGTAGAAGAATGAAAATGTAAGTTTATCGTGGTTAAACGAACGGTAGATAGGGTCAAGAGACATATAGCTGAGCATATCGTTCATCCAGCCCATGTTCCACTTGAAATTGAAGCCCAGTCCGCCGATATCCGTAGGCTTTGTGACCATAGGCCAGGCAGTGGATTCCTCTGCGATCATGAGGGCATTGGGATGCTTCGCAAAAATCGCCTCATTAAGCCGTTTCAGGAACTCAACAGCCTCTAAATTCTCGTTTCCGCCGTTGATATTCGCAGTCCATTCGCCGTCGCGCCTGTCGTAGTCCAGATAGAGCATGGAAGCCACAGCGTCCACGCGCAGACCGTCCACGTGCATCTCGGTGAACCAGTAATTTGCGCTTGAAATAAGGAACGAGCAGACCTCAGCCTTGCCGTAGTCGAAAACGTGAGTTCCCCACGCCTTATGCTCCTTCTTGCGCACATCGGTATATTCATAGCAGCAGGTGCCGTCAAATTCGTATAGTCCCGGGGCGTCCTTGGGGAAGTGCGCCGGAACCCAGTCCAGGATGACCGCGATCCCTGCTTCGTGGAACATATCCACCATTCTGCGGAAGTCGTCGGGAGTACCGTAACGCGAGGTCGGGGCGAAATAGCCCGTTACCTGATAGCCCCACGAGCCGTCAAAGGGAAACTCCGTCAGCGGCATAAATTCAACGTGGGTGTAGGACATTTTTTTGAGGTAGGGAATAATATCCCGGGCGAAATTTATATACGAGGTAAACACATCCTCCTCGCCGGTATTTTTCCAGGAGTTCAGATGCACTTCGTACACATTCATAGGACTTTTATATACATTTCTGGTCTTTTTCTGCTCATACCAGGCAGCGTCGTTCCATTCATAGCTGCTCTCGTATATTTTGGAAGCAGTTCCCGGCCGGGTCTCGAAATGAGTCGCATACGGGTCCGATTTCAGCAGTATCCTGCCATCTTTTGTCTCTATGCTGTATTTATAGATGTCAAATCGTTCGAGCTTGGATATTTCAGCCTCCCACACGCCGTCGGATATGAGGCTCATCGGATTTTTCGTCCTATCCCAGCGGTTGAAATCGCCGACAACAGAAATACTTACGGCATTCGGAGCCCATACTCTGAAAGTATAAACCGTGCCGCGTCCTTTTTTTCTGGAATGAGCGCCAAAAAACTTCCATGCTTCGTAGTTTTTTCCCTGATAGAAGAGGTAAAGCGGAAAATCATTGGGATTATTCTTTTTGTTAACTGACATAGATTATCCTCCTTTGCTTCGGTAATATATGCCGTATATCAAAATCATATATCGATTTACAGTATTACCTATATATATTTTACCAGAAATGCCATAATTTATCAAGCGTTTTTGCAAAGTTGCACAAAAATTTGGACATTAGTATAAATATAACTTGTATTTTATGTGCAACTTGCATACTTTACCGCTTCATCCGGCTGCACCAATAATTAACTGATATAACCACTGTGCTGTCAAAATTGAGAATCAGCCGATACGTCCGTCCCTGACCTCGATCCCCAACACTGTCACGTCATCCCGGACACCGCCGTGGCTGAAAACACCTGCCTTTTCCGCAATGGCGTCAACGATCTCCCGGAGACTGAGCTGTTTCATCAGCAGCTCCTTCACATATGGTACTGCGCTGTCGCTGATGCCGTCGGAGAACATTATCACCATATCTCCTGTTTCCAGCCTCTGCTCCGCCTTGAACATCTCGACACGGCTGTTTATGCCCAGCGGAAATGTCACTGCCGCCACTTTCATCACATCGCCGCCGCAGCGCATCACTGCCGCAGCCGCTCCGGATTTGATAAAATCAGCCCTGCCGGTATCCGGGTCAAAGCACATCGCGTCGAAGGTCACAAAGGATTCTTCCCCCAGCTTGTTCACCATAACCGAATTGACAAGCCGGACAGCACGGCACGGCTCAACACCTCCGCAGACAAATCGGCGGAAAAGGCTGACTGTCATTTTCGACTCCAGAGCCGCATTTTTGCCGCTGCCCATTCCGTCAGAGATAACCGCATATTCCCTGCCGATGCCGTCAGAAAAGGAAACAAAGCTGTCTCCGCTGACCTCTGAACCGTCGGCGCAGGAAGAGGCGCTGCAAATATTCAGCTCGTAGCGAGGTCTTTCGTACATCCCCGCAATGACCTCCTTTGAAGTCCTGACCACGGCGGAGGGGATAAGCCCGGAATCTCCCCGGACGCCGCTTTCATCGGCGATAATGCCATACAGTCTATCGGTGATCTTCGGCGCAGATCTCCCCTCGAAAGCCACTTGCACAATAAGCCGCCGCGCGTCATTGTAAGCAGCCGTCACCCTTTTCGCAGCCATGCCGCAGGATTCAAGCTTTTCCGCTATTCTCCGGCTTAAATCGGGAGAATAGATAAGACCGTCAGCCGGCTGACTGCCCCTTACAAGCTCCTCTGTCAGCTTCATCATTTCATAAAATCCGGTAATACTCTCCCCTTTTCCAGGATTCAGGGCCACTCTGCCCTCGGACTTTTTCTTCCTGCTCATGAAATGAGCGTTTATCCGCTCCAGGTCGCAGCGGACTGCACATATAACATCCGCAAGCCTGCCGTTCTCCGCCTGGCATATGATGCGGTAATCCCCAGTTTCCGCATATTCAGTGAGTATCATTTTCCGCGAAAAGCAAGGGGCTGTGACGACAAAGAAGCCGACAGCACATACAATATTCGCCGGAAAACACGAGATTCCCTGTAAACCGGAAAATACGGCGATAAATGCAGAAAAAGCCGCGAAAACTGCCGCCGATGCAAAAATATTCCTCCTGCCGGAATATGCCGCCGCGATACCGGCTGCTGCAAAGACGACACATATCTCCGCATCCCCTGACGCCGCCAGAACAGCTCCTGCGCCTCCCAGAACTGCGCATAGAGCAGCAGCAGCTCCGCCATAGAAAAAGGCTGCGAAAAGAGTCAGCGCGGCGGCGAATATAATGCCGAAATTCAGGGTAAAAATATGTACTGTTGAAAGTAGTGAAGCGGCGGCAATGCAGATCAAAGCTCCGTAAGCGCCGTTGATGCCGCGGAGGTCGAGAGCGCCCTTTTTCCGCCAGACCGCCAGCAGCTTTGCTCCGGCAAACGCAGTCACTCCCGAGATAAACGCATACACGGCGTAGAAGATCAGCTTTCCGGGCAGCTCGCCGATAAGCCAGGAAACCGCAGTTCCCGAGGACATAACGGCAGCGGCAGTAATAATTCCGCAGTTTTTCGGCTGAGACGAGGCATCTGAGAAAAGCTTGGCAATGACTATGATCGCAAGAGCCGCCAGCTTGACGATCCTCCTGCCAAGGTTCCCCCCCGCTATGGCACGAAACAGCGCGCCGGCGAAAAATCCTGCGGAGTAAGGCAGGTCAGCCGCTCCGCAGAACGAAATATCGGCGAAAACATTACTGCCCGTCTGACCGCACATAACAGCTCCGGCAAAAAAAGAGAGGAGAAATTCCAGAAATGCTGCGAGGGCTTTGTTTTTTCTTAATACTTTCAACATCACATTCACCAACCCAAATAAATTACAAAGACAATTATACCACATAGCCTCCGCGAAAAATGTCGTATCTTAGAACTTATTCTCATAAGATTTGTGTATGATTACTTTGCCCGACGCAGCTATTTTTCCGCAAAATTGTTGACAATTGTAGAAAAAAGATATATAATAATATTATGCACCGCATTGCATGACTATATGATATGGAGGATTATTTTATGCCAGACAACTTTCCCATTATCCCGGTAGTGATAGCCGCAGCCGTTGTGCTGATCGTGCTCATCTTCGTACTTGGATACATCAAGGCTCCGCCCGATACAGCCTACATAATTTCGGGTCTGCGACGCAAGATCATCATCGGCAAGGCAAGCATACGCATCCCCTTTTTTGAGCGTGTGGATAAGCTGAAGCTCCAGCTCATTGCCGTAGATGTCAAAACATCCAGCGCAGTTCCCACCGCAGACTACATCAACATCAACGTTGACGCAAATGTCAATGTAAAGGTCAGCAGCGATCCCGTCCTCATTCAGTTGGGCGCGGAAAACTTCCTGAACAAGGACACACTCTATGTCGCAAAAGTGGCAAGAGAGGTTCTGGAGGGAAATATGCGTGAGATCGTTGGACAGATGACCCTGGAATCAATGGTAAACGACCGGAAGGCTTTCGCTGAAAAGGTACAGGAAAATGCGGCTCCTGACCTGAACAGAATGGGTCTGGAGATCGTTTCCTTTAATGTCCAGAACTTCACCGACGACCAGAATCTTATCGAGAATCTGGGAATAGACAACACAACTAAGATCCAGAAAAAGGCTGCCATTGCCCGTGCGGAATCCGAAAAGGAGATCGAGATAGCAAAGGCGCAGGCGAAAAAAGAAGCAAATGATGCAAAGGTTCTTGCGGAAACCGAAATTGCACAGAAAAATAATCAACTGGCTATACGTCAGGCTGAGCTGAAAAAAGAGGCGGATACGCAGTTGGCTATTGCCGACGCCGCTTATGAGATCCAGAAAGAGGAACAGCGGCGAACAATCGAGATAACCAGGTATAATGCCGACATTGCTGCGTCTGAAAAGGACGTCGAGCTGAAATCAAAGGCAGCCGAGGTAATGGAGCAGTCCCTCGATGCGGAGATCAAGAAAAAAGCTGAGGCAGACAAGTACAGAGTACAGCAGTTGTCGGATGCGAAGCTTTATCAGCTCAAAAAAGAGGCTGAGGCAGATCGTTTCCAGCGCGAGCAGGAGGCGGAAGCTCAAAAGGCTGAGGCGGAGGCTCAGAAGTTTGCTAAAATGCAGGAGGCTGAGGGTATTGCCGCCGTTGGACAGGCGGAGGCTGACGCTATCCGTGCGAAGGGTCTGGCGGAGGCTGAGGGCATCAATGCCAAGGCTGAGGCTATGAAAAAATACGGAGAAGCTGCGATCCTGGAAATGTACTTCAAGGCGCTGCCGGAGGTTGTAAAAAACGCCGCTATGCCGCTTGAAAACGTTGACCGCATCACCATGTACGGCGACGGAAACTCCAGCAAAATGGTGGGGGATATCATCGGCTCGACTGTAAAGATCACCGACGGACTTTCGGAGGCAACGGGAGTTGACATTCGCGCGCTGCTGTCCGGATTTTTAGGCGGAAAGATGTCCGGCAGGGAGAAATCCGCTCCGGTTGACAGTACTGATTTTACGGAGGAATAATGCCCAAAATCGGCGCAGCCGATAACACCGGGTTTCCAACGGGACAATGTCCCTTTGGCAGAGTCCAGAGGCAGCGCCTCTGGCAGGG